>JAJDEL010000720.1 GCA_029259835.1 Planctomicrobium sp.
AAAGAAGGGTACGTCGCGACCAAGCCGTATCGTCCCATCGAATTGACAAAAGTCGGGCTGGCGCTCGCCGAATCTTCCAAGGAGCGACACGAAGTTGTTTACGAATTTCTGGTCGCCCTGGGAGTTCCAGAGGAAATCGCAGAGATCGATGCCGAAGGGATCGAACATCATGTGAGCGAGAAAACGCTGAGTATCTTTCAAGAGTTCCTCTCGCAAAGCAGACAGGAATAATCACGACACGGACGTATGAGGTTTTAGACATGGATGCTGCAACCCCGGTTCTCGAAATTGATGGACTGAAAACTTACTTCGGCTCGCAAGACGGACTCGTCAAAGCTGTTGACGATCTCACGCTCACTCTCCGGCAAGGAGAAACTCTTGGGTTGGTCGGAGAGTCTGGCTCCGGAAAATCCGTGACGTCTTTGTCTGTCATGCGGTTGCTCCCAGACCGGGCAGCAACCATCGCTGGTGGCAAAATTACATACCTGGGTCGTGATCTCGTCAAGCTGCCAGAAAAGGAGATGCGAAACATCCGGGGCAGCGACATCAGCATGATCTTTCAAGAGCCAGGGACAAGCCTGAACCCTGTCTTTCGCGTTGGCGTGCAAGTCACCGAAGGAATTCAGCGGCATAAAAACGTCAACTTTGCAGAAGCGAAACGACAGACGATTGAACTCTTCAGCGAAGTCGGGATCCCGGAACCGGAGCGCCGCTTCTTTAGCTACCCTCACGAAATGTCTGGTGGTCAAAAACAGCGTGTCATGATCGCTTTGGCTCTCGCCTGTGATCCTGAAATTCTCATCGCGGATGAACCGACAACCGCCCTCGATGTGACGATTCAGAGGCAAATTCTGGATTTGCTCAGAGATCTCCGCGATCAACGTGGCATGTCAATCCTGTTTATCACCCACGACCTCGGTGTCATCGCCGAGATCGCTGATAATGTCGCCGTGATGTTTCGTGGACGACTCGTCGAACAAGGACCGGTCGAACAAATTTTTGATAACCCGCAGCATCCTTACACGAAAGGATTGCTGGCCTGCCGACCAAAACTCGAAAGTACGTTCCGTCGCTTACCAACCGTGAGCGACTTTATGACTGCCGAAAAACTTTCTGATGGCAGCTACGATATTCAAGAACTGGAAATGTCTCAGGCAGCGATTTTAAAGCTCTCCTCGACAGGTCGCGGACGGTTGCTACATCCTAAAAAAGAACTGGATGAAATCGGTCACCCGTTCTCGGAAATCAAAGCCGATGCCGACTTGAAGACCGTCTCACAAGGCCAAAGACCTCTCTTAAAACTTGAGAAGCTCAAAGTTTATTATCCGATTCGGACAGGTCTTCTCCGTCGCGTGACTGATCATGTCAAAGCCGTTGACGAGGTCGACCTGAAAGTTTATCGCGGACAAACCTTGGGACTCGTTGGAGAATCCGGCTGCGGAAAAACAACGATCGGGCGAGCCATCGTGAAATTGGTCGGAATCACGGAAGGGAATATCAAGTACGACGGCGTCGACATTACGACCCTACACGGCGAAAGACTGCACCGATTTCGAGGCAATGTGCAAATCATTTTCCAGGATCCGTACAGTTCTCTGAATCCACGTATGACCGTCGAAGGGATGCTGGTTGAGGCGATGAGGATTCATGGAATTTCTCAAAAAAGATCAGATTGCCGCGAGCGGGCGGCACAACTCCTTGTAGAAGTCGGTCTCGAAACGATCCATCTGCGGCGCTATCCGCACGAATTCTCCGGCGGGCAGAGACAGCGAATCAGCATCGCTCGCGCGCTCGCTGTGAAGTCCGAATTCATCATCTGCGATGAGTCCGTCTCCGCCCTTGACGTTTCCGTTCAGGCACAAGTTCTCAATTTGCTCAAGGACTTACAGGAAGAACACAAACTGACCTACGTCTTTATCAGCCACGATTTGAGCGTCGTGAAATTCATGTCCGACATGATGGCAGTCATGCACGCCGGGAAGATCGTTGAATTCGGACCATCGGAAGCGATCTACGAAAACCCGAAAGAAGACTACACCAAACGCCTCATCTCTTCGATCCCCAGCGATTCTATCGAACTGATCCGAGAAAAAGTCGCCAAAAGAAAAACACTTCGTCAACAACGAGCAGCCGAGTAGGGTTCGTCAACCACATGGATGGCCTGTGCCTTGATACTCATCATGGCCTCGTCGTAGCTTTGATCAAGATACTTCAGCGACCACCGGGACGAACAAAAACAGAGAAGTCTGGTTCATTGGATAGTTTAACTGGTAGTTTTAAATCTATGATCGCTTCAATCACGGACGTCGCTTGTGGCGGCGGTTCACCCGTGGCATTTTCGCGGTAGTACCACACAACGCCATTCATGTCTTTAATTTTCGTCAAAGCGGTTTTGAGTTCATCAATCGTGACTTGTTTGTCATTGAGCAGAATCGTTCCATCTGCGAAGACCTTGATCTTTGCGATGTTGGTTTCATCCATGGGCTTTCCTGTCACAGTTTGGACATCATCGTCGCATTGATTATTGGGAGCTGGATTTGCGGGCACAGATCTATTCCCGTCAGGCTGAGGGGCCTCAGCGCGACAACCAACGAGTAGAGCGCCGATCACGATAGCAAGTGCGCTAGGTTGCATATTGTACTTCAACAAAATCACATTGTCTCCTTTGGCACATTGGATTGTCACCTCCGGTGACAATTTCCCGATGGCGATTATTGAAAGAGAACACAGGTCATTTGGGTGAGTGGGTGCTGAAAGCACAAGATGCTTCACCGTTCGCATTCCACGTTTCAGCGACGGAAAAGTCATCATCGGCCTCTTGTCCAGTGAGTCTTTCCATTGGTTGAAAGTCTACCAGAAAAATAAGCTCATGGTGAGTTCATCTTGTCGCTACGCGACCCAACCGAACAAGTCGGTTGGGCCACCCCAGTTGGTGGGCTGCGTTGCAGCACCTCCAGAGTCTGCTCTTGATCAGCGAGTCGCTTCAGAATGACCCCATACAGCCCGCGGCTGCATCGCAGCCAAATCGGCCGCAATTCTCGAAGATTCCAGATCACGACTTTTTGAATTTCACTCGCTCATAATAATGTAGATAGCCGTTCCACGAACGATCTAACAAGAAATCAAAAAATATGATAACCAAGATTCGAGACCTTTGACCTGTCGTGGTTCTTTTGACCATCCACGTGTTTCCCCTGCCTTGCCGAATTGGATCAACATTCCGTTACGCCCGAGAGGCAGACAACGCCAAAAAAATCGGCTCGAAAAGTAGTGTGTAATTGTCTATCCGCTTGAAGGAATAGAACAGGTGAATGTTGACCTTATTGTTTACCGCTGAGAAACTTAAGAAGCGTTTTCTCCGCAATGACGTGTGTCGCTCCATGTCCCTCGCCAATTACCTTATAGTGTACGACATCGCCGTCGAGGTATTCGAAAATTTCCAGTTTGTCGGACACTTCCGAAGGTTCGCTCAGCTTCTTGCCTTCGTATCCCATCGCTTGAGCCCAGAGGTAGATGGATTCTTCGGCATCAACGAACTCGAGTTTCCTGTTCTTCGCATGAATAACGGGGGACGCACCTCCGTGATAGGGGACGAGTCGATCATGAGTCCCTGAGATGTTCAGCAAGCGCTTGCCGCTCATCGGTGAAACAACTCTATGGTAATTGTTGTCCTCACCTTTCTCTTTATAATTTTTACCGTCATGCTGAAACACATTCAGCGGACTGACGCTGGTCACATAGTTGCGAATGTTTGGCAGAGCACTTTCAATGGCGATCTGATTCGTCAGTGCAGCACCGTTTGAAACACCCATAATGGAGAAATTGTCTAGCTCTACGTTGGGATAGGTTGAGAGTTCGTTGATGATCTCTTCGATGAATCCACGATCGTCTGCTTTGGATCGCTCAGAGACAATATTCCAACTTTCTCGATATCCATCAGGGAACACCAGAATGAACTTCTTTGCAATCGTGGGGTATCGTCTCAGAAAACCTTCCCTCGCTCCCTTTGCATTGCCACCGTTACCATGTAGAAAGATCAGGACGGGAAATTTCTTCTTGCCGTTCGACTCAGGCACATTTACAAAATACAGTCGTGAAAAATCCTTCTCATGCGACCACGAATGATGGATAAAGAATTCTCCCGTCCCCAGCGGTCGTGACGCACCGCTGAGTCTTTCGTTGAGGCGATTTAGATCTTTGTCGATCTGGAGCAGGTAACCTTGCTGAGACCGATAGGCGGCGGAGCGTTCCTGTGAGAGCCGTTTGAACTCTGGAAATTGTCGAACTTCTTCCGCAGCCGATTTCTTTTGTGCATTGATCTCTTCATCGCTGACGAAGAGTTCAGGGTAAGTCGCTTCCAGTTGGGCCTGAGCGAGCTTTGCTTCTTTGATCAGTACGATTAGTTCGGGGGCGTCGGAATATTCTGAACGGAGTTGATCAATCCACGCCTTTTGGCGATTCTTCGGAAATTCTTCCAACTCCGGCTTCTTCTCTATCAGCCATTGTTCGATCGTTCGATTGGTACGGTGTGTGCAGTTGAGGAGTTGCTTGTAGATATCGTCTGATTCGTTGAGATGTTTTCGCTTCGCTTGAATCGTCTTCATGTATTCTTTGTGAGTACGGAAAGCTGCGGGGAATCGCCGTTTTTTCGCCTCGTCGATTTCGTCGACTCGCAAGG
>JAJDEL010000073.1 GCA_029259835.1 Planctomicrobium sp.
AACCGGACCATCTGCTTTGGGAATCGAATACTTCCCACCGCCCACCATCGTCGCAACGGCAGGAACTTTGTCGGAATCTGGGGAGAGAAACGCGATCAACCCCCAACGTAACGGTTCACCACCCACTTCGACCTTGCCTGAAACTGAGACTCGCTGCTTGCCGGTCAGAAAATTGTTGTTCCGCACCCAGTCTGCAAGTCGATCTGGCCACGATTTCAGAACAGGGTCATTCGGAGCCAAGCCGACGCCGTGTCGGCCTTTCTGATAGATGTGAAGTTCGGCATCGACACCATTTTCAATCAAAGCCTTGTAGTAAAGAATCGCACCTCCGACCGGGACCGCCTGATCTTCCGCAGTGTGGAAAATGAACGTCGGCGGCGTTTCTTTCGTAACCTGAAGTTGATTTGAAAGAGACTCCACGAGTTCTTCGGAGGGATTCTCTCCTAATAGATTCCTGCGTGATCCTTTGTGCGTCAACGGATCGGACATCGAAATGACAGGATAGCAGAGAACGGCGAAATCCGGGCGACTGTATTGTTGAGCGATCACATCATCGCTCGATTTGTCGCCGCTATCAAAGTGCGTCGAAACGGTCGACGCCAAATGCCCGCCCGCCGAAAAACCCATAATTCCAACACGATCTGAGTCAACGCCAAGCTCTTTCGCGTTTGCCCGCACATAGCGAATTGCTCGTTGAGCATCTTGCAACGGAGCCGGATGTTGATAATGCGGGGCATGACGATACGTGACGACAATGCCAGTGACTCCCAGCCGATTCCACCATTTCGCAATCTGATGCCCTTCATGGTCCATCGCCAAACCGCCATAGCCGCCGCCTGGAAGAATCACGACGGCGGTTCCAGTGGCAGCGTCTCCGGCAGGATAGATACGAATCAGCGGAACATCATGCTCCTCCACCCCTTTCTGCCCTGGGGCACCATCGGCCCATAGCTTGATCGGCTCCGGTCCAGCAGCACTGGCTGAAGTGGTGATCATCAGAACAAATGTCGTACTCGCAACGACCATCAGAGTAGTTTGACGCAGCATTGGTTTTCTCTTCAAAGAAGCGAATTCAAAACAATAAAACGGAATATTAGCAGAACGTATAGCACGCAAACAATTCAGACAAAAGCGTATTGCCGCACACTTTTTAAGTGTGCGGCAATAAGTAGGGATCTCTTTGACTACTTAGAATGCGACTTCGCAAACGGGTCCGATCCACTTTTTACGTTCAGCTTGATCGAATAGAAACCGGTTCGGGCGGTGATGTACAAGGTCTTCCCGTCCGGTCCGCCGAGAGTCATATTCGCAGCTCCCTCAGGGAGCGGAATCGTGGCGATCTCTTTTGCTTCTGAAGAGAAGACGCGGATCGTTTTTCCGGTCACGTAGAAATTTCCGCGCTCGTCGAGCACCAATCCATCAGACCCGGCATCGGCTGCGATTTTTCGATTCGCGACTTTCCCTGAACCAATAATATCATAGACGTACGACTTCTTCGCGCCGGGGTCCGCGACGTACAACTTCTTCCCATCCGCCGAACCTATCACGCCGTTCGGTTTCACCAAGTTGTCGAGAACCCGGTCGATTTTCTTTCCATCCGGATGAATGTAATAGACATGGAAGCCTCCCTGTTGCAGATCATCCATACTTCCGTAACGCGGATCGGTGAAGTAGATCCCACCTTCCGGATCGATCCACAAGTCGTTCGGCGAATTCAGTTTCTTCCCCTGATACGAATCGGCGATCACAGATTCTTCGCCACTCGGAGTAATCTTGATCACCGCCCGCCCGGTCGGCTGGCAGACGATCAAGTTCCCTTCCTTGTCGAAGATCAAACCGTTGCAGCTTCCTTCAAGAACTTTGAAGGTTCCGAGTCCCTTCTTTTCTGACCAAGTGTGAATCGTTTTGTTGGGGATGTCAGAGAAGTAGAGAGTTCCCTTTCGATCCCAGGCTGGGCCTTCAGTGAAGCGAAAATCTCCCGCCAGTTTTTGGACCTCCGCACCATTCACGACAATCGATTCGTTTTCTGCAAACCCGCAGGCAGCATGCACGAACAAAATAATCAGAACAACCAGTATCTGAATCCGCATCGAAAAGCCTTTCAACTCGGGGTGGTTTTATCGTCGAAGAGAAACTGAGAGTACATTTTTGTTTGAGCAATGACATTACAATAGTTTCCCTGCAGATGTCCAACTCATCACTCTCGTGTCCTTCATTTCGCAATTCACCTGAAATAGATTACCACAACAGTTCTTCAAAAACTGGTATTAGGGTTGCTGACACCACACTTAATTACAGTGATTCGAGCAGATTTGAACTCATCTTCAATTTCATGATGAAATTTTTACATCTCTTTTGTTTCACGCTATCTTGACTCAAAATTTGTGATATCCTTGACGGAATCGAATAGCGAGCCTTTATCCATTCCTTTTTTCCATATTTTAGTACGGAGAATTCTATGAAACGTTTGCGCCGTGGGTTTACCCTGATTGAGCTACTTGTCGTGATTGCGATTATCGCGATTCTGGTTGCATTGCTGTTGCCTGCTGTTCAACAGGCCCGTGAAGCTGCCCGACGAACTCAATGTAAAAACAACTTGAAACAGTTCGGGCTTGCTCTGCACAACTACCACGACACGTTCGGAAAGTTCCCAGCCCTCGTCTTCGGAACACGTGCAAATAACAACTGGGGCGATGAATGGCGCGGGAACAGCGTTCACACGATGTTGCTCCCATACATCGATCAAGCCCCGCTCTACAGCCAGTACGACACAGCGATTTATTGGACGGAAAACCCAAATCGTACTTTAGGACGAACGAAAATCGGACCGTTCCAGTGTCCGTCTGATCCTGGTATCGTCCTGAACGGAGATGGTGGAAACAACTATGGCGCGAGCACCGGTCCAAACTTTGGTTGGGAAGCAAGCCTTAATCGCGTAGTCGGTGTCTTCCACAGACGCCGTTCAACCGGGATGGCAGGGATCACGGACGGTACTTCCAACACAATTGCGTTTGGTGAGATTGTTAAAGGTGACAATGACAATGGTTCTTTCACAGTAGAGAAAGGGGATTTCGTAAGAGCCCAGTCATTAGCTGGGATCAATCCTATCAAGCCAACGCGCGCTCAGTTAGAAACTTATGGTCAGGCTTGCGTAGCAGGGTCTGGTAACCATCGGAGTATCGCTGGCTTTACTTGGGTTTCACCAATGATGGAAGCGACCGGAATGAACACGATCGTCCCACCAAACTGGGAATACCCGAATTGCCATGAATGTGGTGGTTGTGGTGCAGGTGATGCACGCGGTGTCTGGGCATCCAGAAGCTACCACGTTGGTGGATCGCAGCATGCCTTCGCAGATGGCACAGTACATTTCATCGGAGAGAACATCGACTTTGACTTGTACCAAAGCCTGGGCAGTGCTAACCAGAATGACATTGTCGAAGGATTCTGATTTTGCTTTGACGTGAACACGAGAAAGCAGTTTTGAGGATGACCCATGTTGGCGAACTCGAACTGCTTTCTTTTTTATTACAGTCACACTTGTGACTTTTGTTTGAAATCGAGTTTAAGAACAAGGAACAATGATGTCTCGCTTTGGATACCGCCTCTTAGTTTTGGCCTGCTTCCTCCCTATGATTTCGACCTTGAACGGATGCGGAAAATCTGTTGAAACCGTCGAAGTCGAAGTCAATTCATCAATGGACGATATCAAGTCCGGGTTAAACGAAATTGTCGAATCTGGAGTCATTTCAAGTAGTGTTGAAGACATTCGTTCGAGTGTCGGAAACCTCACAGGAGACGAGGCTGCTAAAAAAGATGAATTGATGACAGATCTTGACGAATTGTCAGGACTGAACGATTCAGCCAAGATCAAAGCTAAGGCCAAGGAAATCCTCGGGAAGCTGTAGTGGATTGCGGTGAGGCAAATTAGTACGATTTCGGATGCCGACAATTGCCTGAAACTCACCGGTAATTCTTAAGATGACAGTTAAAACAGCCCATTCACGTCGAGTCCGCCCGAAAGGCAAGACACGTCGTGTTCGGGCTGTTGTTTTTTGCCTTCTCGTCACTGCCCTGTGGTACTTTCAGTTCTTCTCTTTCCTGTTGAACGGGCTGGCAATCCGGCAACTGCGAGTTGATCATTTTGATCGCACGGAGAAATTGCTGCGCTGGTCAGTTTCTCTTCGTGATAGAAATCCTGAAACGTATCGATTGCTGGCCCGCCTCAATCAAAAACTCTCTCAGTTCGAAGAGTTCTCAAAGCACATCAAGATGTTCTCCGATCTCGGTGGAGATCCGAACATTGCTCGCAGAGAGGAAATTCTCTTCCGAGCAACGACTGGAGAAGCGAGAGCACTAATGAGCGAACTCGCAAACCTGTTGATCGATCAGGAAGGCGATGCGGATGAAGTTTGCAGCGCTTTTGCAAACGGTTTTTTGGTGGATCAGGAATTCGAGCAAGCTTTTGTTCTCATCGACCAATGGAAAATTAATTTTCCAGACGATCCCCGACCGCACGCAGCCAATGGGCGTGTTCAAGATTATTTAAGCAACAATGCTGTTGCCGAAAAAGAATACAACGACGCCCTGCTCAAGTGCCCGTCGCATTACCCTTCTGCATTTGCCTTGGGCCGCTTGTACTTGGAATCGCAACACCCTCGGGAAGCATTAGAACTGTACTCCCGATGCCTCTCCATGGGGAAAAACGCCGCTGCAAAAATCGGTGCGGCAAAATGTTATCGCCAACTTGGCGACACGGAACAGGCTCGCAAATTGCTGCTGGAAGTGATCGATCTTCCCAGGGAAGAACTCGTCATCAGTTACCGCTATCTGGGAGAAGTTCTTGAAGGGGAACCTGCCGCTCTGGAGCTAGGGAGCATTGAACTGGGTGCAGGCAACAACGAAGCGGCTTTGAAGCATTTAACGACTGCGTACAATGCTGACCCGACTGACCTGGATGTGCGCTACACACGGGCAATGGCGATGCGTCAGTGCGGACAGGTTGAATTAGGGAACAAAGAATTGCAGGCTGTCAACGACTCTCGCAAGGCGTTGCAAATCGCAGACAAAATCGTTGATAAAATCAATCCACTCGAACCGCATGTCGAGGAGCGAGTTCGAGTTGGTCAACTCTATTTGGAGAACGGATCTTTACGGACTGCGGAGTACTGGTTGAAAAGTGCTCTGGCATTCGACAGTCGCTCCCTTGCTGCGCACGAACTCCTTGCGGAACTCTATTCTCGGAAAGCAAGAAAAGACAAACGTCTTGAGCCGGACTCAAAATATCACAAAAGCCGAGTACAGGAACTCTCGCCCGGATCAAGTTCAGACGATACCGGCAATCCACCTCAATAGGTATATTGACTCAGTCGACTTCAGCCTCATTTGTCTTCTGATCGATCTGTTTCATGCACACGTCCCCAGCACAGCTGAAATTATTCGCGATCCTCTGGGTCATCTTTGTATCGAGTGGTTGCCCGAAACCTTCTTCGAAACCAGGGGGCACGCCAACAGTTGGTCAATCATCTTCAACTTTTCGATTCACGAACATCACAGGCACGTCGGGTGTTGCTGCAACGTATCAGAACGGGCGTGAATCGGAATTTTACGCAATTCTGGAATCGCTCGGCGGTGGAGTCGGACTGTTCGATCTCGACAAAGATGGCTGGCTCGATATGGTTTTTCCAGGAGGCGGAAAACTGGTGAAAGGAGAGCCACCGAGCCTGGAAGGCCTGCCTTTACAATGTTTCAGAAGCAATGGAAACCTGACGTGGGACGATGTTTCATCTCAAACTGCTCTGGGTCAGCCCCGTCGCTATACACACGGCGTTTCCATCGCAGACTTCAACAACGATGGGTTCGATGACCTTCTAGTAACAGGCTACGGCGGTGTCGATTTGTGGGAAAATTTCGGCGATGGCACGTTTGCTTTAGTACCAGGCGATTCGAACCTCATTGATGAATCGTGGAGTTCCAGCGCAGGTTGGGGCGACCTCGATGGTGAT
>JAJDEL010000721.1 GCA_029259835.1 Planctomicrobium sp.
GACGGCTTGCAGCGCAAGCCCCAAAGGATGGAAATTTGAGTCGGCAGCAGTCACTTGCTGAAATCATGTGGAAGTCTGGCTACGAAACAGCCACCATCGGAACTTGGTCCAGTAATCAACATCCAGTAGAAGTTGGATTTGAGCATTGGACAGGGTTTCCGTCGAGTACCGGTACAGTTGACCCATATCCAGAATTCTTCTTCACGCAATCAGCCCGTGCCAAAATCGTTGGCGGAGGAGCATCGGGGCGTTCAAATTCACAGCAACTCATTAGTGACGAAGTCACAAGCTATCTGGCTCGTCACCAACAAGCTTCAAGACAGTTTTTTCTTCACGTCGGAATTCCGTTTCTTCAAGGAACGAAACCGAATGAGAATATGCAAAACGTGGATCGAGTCATCGGTGAAATTGTGGATTCGGTCAATAAATTGGGATTTGCTGGTCGAGTTTGCTTGATGATCGTTGGAGAGACGAGCCATCATGTCTCAGCAGAAGTTGAAAAAGATTTGCCAGTCGTTGATGAAAAACTCGCTTACTCCAAGTCAGGGATGAACGAAGGAAATTTGCGAACTCCACTCATTGTTTTTTGGGGAACGAAAACAAAACGAGGCAGTGTGAGCGAGTTTCCGTGTACCGGAATCGACATCTTGCCGACGCTGATGAGTATCGCACGGACGCAAAAAAAACAACAAGGATTGCAAGGAGTTTCGTTGTCTGGAGAACTGAGGGGGACATCCCAAAAGGTGGAACGCCTCCTCTACTGGAAAATGTCAGACAGCGGACAAGCCGCTCGACGTGGACGCTGGAAGGTGATTCTTCGTCCTCATGAGAAAAATCTTGAACTTTACGACCTGGAAATTGATCCGTCCGAAACGAAAAACGTTGCTGATCAGCATCCTGAGATCGTTGGTGGCTTTGTTGTGAAGTCGAAGCCAGCAAAACGAATTCAAACAGAGACTCTTTAAGGGCATCGTTGAAGGAGCGAACGGGATGCGTGTTCAACATCTTTTCATGTTGTACCTGGGGCTGTTGATATCTGTGTTGGGGGGTGACTCAAACGCATTTGCCTGCCCATTGTGCGGGCCGGCGACTCCATCACTCACTGAGCAAATCAGTTCCTTCGAAACTGTCGTTCTCGTGAAGTTCTTAGAGGGTGAAAAGCCCGATCGAACACAAGAATTTTCTGGGACAACTCAATTTGAAGTTGTTGAAATCGTCAAAGATGAATCGGAAACGCTCAATCGAGCAATGACTGTTTCGCTGAATCGATATCGCCATGCAGAGCCAGGCGCGCTTGTGTTGTTCATGGGAAATCAAATCGAAGGTGCCATGAAGTGGGACACTCTTCTGGATATGTCTCCTGTCAGCTTTAAGTATCTCAAAAATGCACCTGGTGAAGAGGTACCGACAACACAGCGGCTGGTCTACTTCTTGAACTTCCTCGAACATCCGGATCCAGTCATTGCGGCAGATGCGTTTTCAGAGTTTGCCATCGCTCCTTACAGGGAGATTGCACCTCTGAATCATCTCATGCAGCCGACGAAACTGCGAGAATGGCTGGAGAACCCCAAAGAACCAGCGGAAAGGTTTGTCCGTTTAGGACTATTCGGTCTGATGTTGGGACTCAGCGGGACCGAGAAAGACGCCGATTTTCTCAAAACTCTTGTTGTGAATCCGACTGAAGATTATCAGTTTGGAATCGACGGAATGACTGCTGGATACTTGATGCTGACCGGCGAGGAAGGCTTGGCAATTCTGGAGAAAGAGCTTCTTGAGAACCCGGACATCGATCGCGTTCGGATCTTCCCCATCATGGAAGCGCTTCGTTTTGTGTGGTCTTATGAAGGAGACCGGTTTTCAAAGCAAAAGCTGCGTAAATCAATGAGAGTGATTGCGAAGCGTCCCGAACTCGCAGATCTGGCGATTATTGATTTAGCTCGCTGGAAAGACTGGGACGCCATGGACGAGATCGTCTCGCTCTATGGAAAGGGTGAGTACGACGTCCCTGCCATCAAACGTGCGATTCTTCGCTTTCTGATGACAGCTGAGAAAAGTTCACCACGCTCTGCAGAAGGAGAGAACCCTTCGCACGTCGTGAAAGCTCAGGGATTTCTAAAGAAAATTCGAGAACTCGATCCCAAAACGTACCAAGCCGCTCAACGGTACTTCTTTGAATAAAACGATGCGGCTGCTGAAGCAGTTCTCGTCCTGCTGAATTCAATTTCTGCCCTGAATTCTCTCTCAGGTCTTCTCACGAACCAACGTGGGAATTGCCCTGTATCTCTGCCTGTTCTTGTTCGGTGCCTCACCCAGCCAGAAACAACATAAGCAAGAGATCGGCTTTGATGAATTGGTGCGAAATGAAGCGTTTATTTAATAAAAAAATTAAAATACGAAGAGACGACACTCGAGGTATGCATAAATCGAGCCTGTCAATTTCTGCCGATCGAAAGGTTCGTCTGAGTGCTCGAATCGGGGGAATAGGAGAAATGCGGGGAATGCGTCAGGCGCGTTAGGACCGGTATGATCATTTTGATTGGCTTCACCCGAACTTTCGTTCGAACCCGCAAAGTTTAACTCAACCGCACGATGTGAATACGCCGAAGATTCAGAAGAACGCACGGACTCCGCTCTGTGTCCGTCACCACTATCGTGACGGAACCCTGGCAGAGAGAAGTGTTTTGTAGAGGAGTGTCAGGCATCGCTCATTATTGAGTTGAGATGCAAATCACTCGGATCGACTGAAGAAACCACTTTATAGTGGATGTTGGAGAGACTCATGCATTGGACTCGAAGAGTCGGCTTGCTGTGCCTTGGCTTGGTATCCTTGGGACTGACGAAAGTCAGTTTGGGACAGGATCCTATTGCGGCAACCAACGGAGGAGTTGTCTACCTTGACGACTTCAGCGGCTCAGCCTTTCTGTCGAGCGATGGCGGAAACTATCTTCTATTCCACAAGGTTGTGGGAGATGGAGTCGGTCGTACAGACGGATTCTCGCGACTTGGCGTTCGAACCAGATTGTGGGAAGGTTTCGGCGAACACGTTTTCGGTGAAGCCCATGCGCTGATTACCGACGATTCTCGTTCTGGATTTAATGTTGGTGGTGGTTACCGCAAGCAATCCGGTGGTGGGATTCTTGGTGTTCACGGTTGGTTCGATGACTACGAATCCAATAACAATAATCGCTATCGCCAGGTCTCAGGTGGAGTTGAATATCTTCATCCGACGTTTGATCTTCGAGCGAACGGTTATGTTCCGATTGATAATCGTGAAAACTTCGTGCGAATCAACGATCCTGGTGATGTTGCCAGGTATATGGGTAACAACATTGTCACTGATGGAATCGGAACTTTCGAGCGAGCTTTTTATGGTTGGGATGTAGAAGGTGGTGGACCGGTTCCGCTTGCTCAGAACTGGCTGCGAGCCTATGCGGGTGCCTATCAACTTCTCTTTAGTGACGACACTGCGACAGGATTTCGCGCACGAGCGGAAGCACGCTTCATGGAAGGTGTGAATCTGAATCTAGTCGTAAGTAACGATGACAAGTTCGGGACAAACTTAAACTTAGGCGTCGAAGTTCGATTCCGAGGGACGATGCCGACTCGATTCCAGTCGGGTTACACGGCAGATCGACGCTACGATCAAGTACGTCGAACCTGGAATGTTCAAGTCAATGAAGAGTTTGACGACATCGTCGTCCCACTCAATCGACCAGGGACTGTTGATCCAATCATGGTCTCTTTTGTTGACAACACTGTGGCAGCCGGAGGTGACGGAACTTTCGAAACGCCCTTCGACTTCCTGCCAGATATGGTCGACGATGCAGACTTGATTCTTGTCCGACGCGGAGTCGGAGATACACTCGGAAATATCACGCTCTTGGACGACCAACGACTGTTGGGAGAAGGGCTTCAGCACTTTGTGGATACGGATCGACTGGGGATCATTCCACTTCCAACCGATGGATTTGACCCGACCGGCGCAGCTCCAATCTTGCGAGCAGCTGACCTTGGTCTGCCTATCGTCACCTTGGCTAACAGAAACGAAGTTCGTTCGTTTGAACTTGCTGGAACCGATGGCATCTTCGGTACCGACATCGACAGCTTCTCAATTGATAGCATTACCAGCACCGAGATCACAAACGGCATTAACGTCGTGAATGCGAGTGGAATAGGATCACTCACAAATATCGACTTTACTGTGATGCCAGGTGGATCGGGGATTTTGGTCACGAATGAAACTGCCCCGTCATTGGCAATCGCAGCAGATATGATCAATATCGACGGTGGAGACACTGGCGTTGCGTTCATCGCTGACGGTGCAGATGTGCTGTTCGGCATTGATAACACATCAATTACCAATACTACAAATATCGGTTTGCAACTTGGAGCAAACGGTGCGGATCTCAGTGGGATCATTGGAACTGCTCTGAATCCAGGGGGCGTTGTCACGGATGGCAATCTGGGAACCGGTGTCGCTATTCTGCTCGATAACGGAACGGGAATAACGGACATCACCGGACTAGAATCCAATGGCAATGGCGTCGACGGAGTGCAAATTGTCGCTGCGATGGGAACCGACTATGACGTCAACATTCTGGACAGCACGATCACTGGAAATGCTGATGACAATATCGACTCATCTTCGGTTGACATGGGTTCCATCCTGGACCTCTTCGTCGATCCGACTATGCTGGATGGAGCAGGAGATAATAACTTCGAATTTGTGGCTTCTGACGGTGGTAGTCTCAATGCAACATTCATTGATGTCACAATGACCGGGGCTGGTAACGATGCCATTAACGGAACACTCGCGTCAAATGGGATTGCAAACTTGTTCTTCCAGAACTTCGATGCGACCGGCGCAGCCGATGATGGCCTCGATTTGACGTTGTCAGGGCAGTCAGCACTGATCGGAACTTTCCTGGACGGAGATTTCTCCGATGCGGGTAGTAACGGTGTAGAAGCTTCAGCTGCGGGAATGTCTGATCTCGACCTGACATTCTTGACAGTGAATGCAGACAACACAATCGCTGCTGGTGACGTTGTAGATGGCGGTGTCGCGATCGACTTGATGTCGGGCAGCACATTGATAGCAACATGGCTCGGGAGTTCAATCTCGAATACAGGCGGCGACGGATTTAATGTCACAGGAATTGGTCCTGGCACAAGTGCGGATGTCACTCTAGACGCGGTCACATTGGACGGAAATGCTGGCAGCGGTGTTGATCTTTCTCTCACGGGAGGAGATGCAACCTCAACGTGGAGTGCGTCGATTACAAACCTCTCTGCATCAAACAATGGAATTGATGGAGTCGCTTTCAGTGTCGATGGAACTGACACCGCTGGGACTCTTCAAGTCGATATGGTCACCGCGATTGACAATCTCGGATCAGGAATCAGCGTTGGTTCTTCAACAGGCGCAATCGTCGATGCAACACTCACGGATATCATTGCCGACACCAACGGCATGCAAGGCCTGGAATTTGGTGCTGCAAGTGGTTCAACATTGAATGTCAGTGCGACAAATATCTCTGCTGACAATAACCTAATGCAAGGCGTGGAATTCAGTGCTACAGGTGGTTCGACATTAAGTGCTGTTGCCACAAATGTCTCTGCTGATGGTAACATCATGGAAGGCCTGGAGTTCACAGCGTCAGGTGGAGCAACTTTGAACCTTGGTGTGCTGAATAGTACGTTTGTCGGTAATGGACTGAGCGGTGTTCGTGGAACCTCAACTGGAATTGGCACCGTTGCAAATGCGACATTCGAAGATGTTTTGGCTGATACCAACCTGAACCACGGATTTGAGTTTGATGTCAACACAGGGGCTGACCTGATTGTCAACTTGAATGCGACGGGGGATCAGACATTGTCCGCTTCCGGGAATGCAGGCAGTGGTGTCTTCTTCACTGGAATGAATGCTGATCAGGCAGTCTTGTTGATGACAGGATCAAACATCTTCCAGGATAACCTCGGTGGCGATGGTGTCCACTTCGATGTCAACGGAGCAACGACTGCGGTCTTCAGTTTTGATGGAAACTCAATCAATAATGGAAACGATGGTCTCAGAATTCGAATGGATACTGTCGCTGAAGGGGCAATCAATGTTAATGGATCAACGACAGATCAGATTACGATGAACGCTGGAGATGGAATCGATATCGATCTCATTGATTCGATGCTGACTACGGTTTCCGTCAACGGACAAATGGTTCCCGGATTGAGTATTCTGGACATCGACGTGAGTGAGAACGGTGGCGATGGAATCAATATCTTCTCTGACAATACTGATCTCACATCTGGCATCATTAGCGGTGTGAGGTCCGAGATGAACGTGAATGGAGTCGTGATCGAACTCACCGGTGGAAGCGACTGGATTTTGGATATTGTCGCTAACTCATTCAATGCCAATGCAAATATCGGTCTTTCGTTCTCCACGGACGGTAACGATACATCATCGACGATCACTATTGATGGAAACGAGATGGTCTCGAATGCCATAACGAATGTTTTTGCGAATGTTTCTGGCTCCGCAAACGTGGAACTGCATATCGATAATAACTTCATCGATGGAAACGGGCGTTCCGGGGGCTTTAATACCGGAGTTAGCTTCACTGGAAGCAACTTCGCTGACAGTGGCTTCATTCCCCCAGACACAATGGGTTCTGTCGGTAGAAATCAAATTGTCGAAATGATCAATGGTAACTTTGCGATCTACGACAAAACCGATGGAAGTCTGATCAGTCGAAGCTCGCTCAATCAGTTCTGGCAGTCAGTTCAAGGAGTGATATTAACTCCAGGGAACTCTGTGTTTGATCCTCGTATCATCTATGATCCGACGATCAACCGCTGGATTGCTGCGGTGATTGATGGTGGCAGTGCAAATAGGATCTTTGTTGCGGTTTCAGCAACAGATGATCCGTCTGGGGTATGGCGTGGAGTACAGTTTGTCGGAGACACAATTGATGGCAGCCGATTCAATGATTTCGAAACTCTCGGTGTCGATGCAGACGGTGTCTATCTCGCAACAAATAATTTCGGTGGTCCAACCGGTTTCGATGTGGCAATTTTCTCAATTCCCAAAGCAGACTTGCTCGGACCGAATCCTACGGCTGCCAATTTGACTCGATTCGAAAATCTAAACGAAGCTGTGTTTGGGAGTTCAATTCAACCTACCGTTGACTTTGGCCCATCCGATGGATCAGCACAGCTATTGTCATCCTTCTTCCCAGGCGGAACGACACTCGCTGCAAATGAGATTCTCGGAGCCGGTGGTCCAGGCGCGACTCTTGGCCCAACAACGAACGTGGCAGTCCCAAGCTATTCGATTGCACCCGATGGTAGACAACCTGGGGGAGTCAATCCACTTGAAAACACTTCTCCTCGTTTTAACGGAAACGTCGTCGAAGTCGGACCAAGCATGTGGGCCGCTCACACTGTCCCTGGGACATCTGGAAGTTCTGCCGTACGTTGGTACGAAATTGATGTCGCGACAAACACGCTTGTCCAAACAGGATTGATTGAAGATCCGAACGTCGATTACCTCGAGGCCTCAATCGCAGTGAATGCAAATGGAGTCGTTGTCATCGGATTTACTGGAACGGGACCAGGTCAAGACCCCAGTACGATGGCAGCATTTGGAACGACAGATTTAGGTGTCACGACATTTGATGTGCCAACGGTTTTGATTGCCGGAAACGGAACTTACAATCTCGGTGGCGGCCGTAACCGTTGGGGAGATTACAGTGCAACCGTTGTTGATCCAGACGATTCAGATACATTTTGGACGTTCCAGGAATTCACGGACGCCCCAAACAGTTGGGCAGTCGGAATCACGCAAATTACATTTGATGCAGCTTCGACAGTCGTTGGTGATACCGCCAACTTTGGAATCGATCTGAACATCGGTGGCATGGCAACTTTGAATAATAGTTCACTGAACGGAAATACGATTCAGGATGGACATGGAATGGATGGCGTCAATGTCTTTGCAACCGATACTGCAACGATTAACAGTCTGACGATCGACGGGAATGCCATTACCGGAAACGATGGTGACGCTGTTCACTTCGAAACCGCTGGCACGACCACAATCAATTCTTTGTCCATCAGTAATAATGATGCAATCGATGGTAACCTGGGAGATGGTATCGAAGTTTTGCTCAACGATGTACTGGGGGAGCCAGACATCAATATTGATAACAACATTGTTACAAACAACGACGGAATTGGAATTCGTTTAAATTCAAATAACTCTGTCCTCGGAAATGTCAGCATCTCTGGGAATACCGTGACTGGAAACATGGGCGGTGACCCGATCGAATTCCTGTTCCTGAATACAACCGCTGGGTCACTTGCCTTGGGGAATGTTGATGTCTCTGGAAATATCATCGACCAAAACACTGGTGGTTGGGGAATCGATCTCCAGATCAACAACGCCTCCGGAACTTCGGATGTGATGATCAACAACAATGTGGTCATGAACAATACACTTGGCGGAATTCGCTTTGAATCGTTCGATACCGCTCTGGGCATGTTGACAGCTTCGATGTACACCGTCACTGTCAATGTTGGTGGAGACGGTATGTTGTTGAACATCGATAACCTGGCTGCCGAAGCACTCGAAT
>JAJDEL010000722.1 GCA_029259835.1 Planctomicrobium sp.
ATGCTGGGAAGGATTACCATGCGTCGATTATCCCTTTTTGCTACCTGTCTGGTTTGCCTGACGAGCGGCTGCACGATGTTTGAGTGGGTTCGCCCCCACCAATTGTGGAAGCTGAATCGTCAACCAGCAATGTCACGTGACGATGCCTACTTCAACATTCCTGCTCAACCCGTTGTCAATGAAAACAAAACGGCACCTGGTGAGAAGAGTGTCCGTCCATTTTGAGTTTGGGAGTTGTTGATTGGGCCTCTCTGAATTCCAGTCAAGGATGACTGAGTTATGTTCGAATATCAGCCGCGTCGCCATCCGCTACAATCTTTCCAGTTCTGGTTCATCATCCTGATCTGTGCAGGCAGCGTTCTTGCCTGGCGGTCTGGGGTTTTCTTTAAGAACGCTGTCCCCGTTGCGATCACACCAACGATTGAAGAAGAGGAAATGCCGCCCCCTCCTCAAACTGGCGAAGACCTGTTTGCTGACGAGTCAAGATCAACGATTCCAGAAATTTCACTTGCTCCGCTTCAGTCTGAAGAGACGTATCCTGAAGAAAATTCGACTGGGGTTTTGCGGCTGCCGAACGTTGAGTCTATCACCGATGATCAGATAAAAACGGCGGACGGAAGCTACCAAAGCGACGCGAACAGAGAATCCCTGGCGATCCAACAAACAAGCATCAAATCTACGACGGCTCCTCCTGTTCAATCACCCAATCCTGGTTCAGTCGAAGCATTGCCTTCTCGCCAGTTGGCTCCTCAAGCTCTCGACTTCACAGAAGTTGATCAACTCATCGCTGCTGGAGATGATGTCGTCGCGCTGCGGGCTCTCTCGACCTGGTACTGGCAACATCCAGAGAAGCGGCGCCAACTCTCCACGCGCATGACTCAACTTTCGAGACGCATTTATTTTCAACAACTCCCGCATTACATGGACCCTTATGAAGTTCAGTTCGGTGATCGTCTGGAAACGATTGCGAAAAAATATGACGTCTCCTGGAATTACCTTTCCAAGATTAACCGCACTGAGCCACAGCGAATTCGTGCCGGACAAAAACTGAAAGTCATACAAGGACCGTTCGACGTTGTTGTTGATTTAAGCGATTTTGAATTGACCGTACATGCCCATGGGTACTTCGTCGTTCGAATGCCGGTTGGGATCGGTCAGGATGAATCAACACCGATTGGCTCATTCAAAGTCACAGATAAAGTCGTCGACCCAATTTACTATGGTCCCGATGGTGTCATCAAAAACGATGACCCTGCAAATCCTCTCGGCGAACGCTGGATTGCAATCAGCGATGCCGAGGGTACAGTTCAAGGATACGGACTGCATGGAACAATCGACCCGGCATCCATCGGAAAGGCCGAATCGCGCGGCTGTATTCGGTTATACGATCAGGATGTGACCGATCTTTATGACCTG
This sequence comes from Planctomicrobium sp., assembly GCA_029259835.1. GTDB lineage: Bacteria > Planctomycetota > Planctomycetia > Planctomycetales > Planctomycetaceae > Thalassoglobus. The sequence goes on from JAJDEL010000722.1 coordinate 1,417, forward strand.
TTGACAATTGGTTCAGAGGTCATCATTAGGCGTTAGAAGAGTATCAATGTCGTTATCCATGCCATTGATGATTGAGGGCCATTCGAATCGTTGAGAGAGGCGCACAGCAACTTTCTGGCGACTCACGATTTGCGAGCGATCATTCTGCTTCCAGTCGGAGAACTGCTGCAATTTTTGGATAAAGTCTGCGGTTGTTCCGTCGTACAGAAAACTCGCGTCCTTCTGGACTAACTCTGGATACGCAAGACGATCCGGCAGCAATGGAATGCAGCCAGCGTTCATGGCTTCGATGATCGCTATTCCAAAGAATTCATGTACCGCGGTCGAGACCACAACATCCGATTGCCGCAGAATGTCTTGGTACTCTGCCCGTGAATCCGCATAGCCCCAGTGGAGAATTTCGTCAGCGAATTCTGCCTTTGCTTTCTCAAAGCAGACTGGTGACTGCCGATAGGATTCCCCCAGGACAGAGAGCCGAAAGTCGCCTCCCTTTTTATGCAAGCGTTTGAGTCCGTCAAAGAATTGCTCCGGATTTTTATCATGTTCCCATCTCCCGACCCAGACAATGCGGAGTGGACCGTCTGTTGAATTGCCTGAAGGACTGGCATCAACACCAGGGGAATGGACTCTGGATTTCTCCATTGCCAAATCCAACATTTGATTCCAGCGTTGCTGATCCTCCATCAATAGCTTCGGCATTTTCTTTAGCGCGTTTGAAGCATGGTCGAAAAGATTTTCGCGATGGAATTTGGAATTGAACCAGATTTGATCAGCAGCAAACAAAGAAATGAAGTTCGTGAAAGCAAAATGAAAGTCGCGCTTTGCTTCGTCGCTACGTCGTTGTGTTGGGTACTCAAATTGATTTTCATGGAAGTACAGAACAGTCGGAATTGAGCGCATTTTATCAGGCAAAAGCCCCTGAAGTTCCGCCAGGTTGAGCATATCGGTCGTGAAGATCACGTCCGGCCGATGTCCACCAGCAGCGATGACTTCACGGATTTGTAAAGCGAATGACGTCGCGGCATGCCTCATCCGCCATTTCCAGTGAGTCCCTGGCAGCGTCAATACAGTAAATTCGTGACGGCTGTTTTTTTGCCAGCCTTCAAGGAACGCCTGATGGCTACCAGTATGAAACGGATTGAGCGCGAGAATGTGCATAAACCTTGGTACATACCTGTTCACTATGGAGTTAGCGGTTCTGTTGACAACCGTTCTTTATCTTATTCTTAATCCTAATCACTATGAGGAAGATGAGCGCAAATGCGTCTGACCTTCTCCGTGTTTCATCTTCTTTAGAACGACACAACGCTTTCCCAAGCCGTGGCAAGAAGTTGCGAGTTCTGCTGGATCTTGAATTTCTCCATAATGACTTTCCGAGCGTTTCTCGCAAGTTGTTCCTGCAAGTTTGGTGACTTCACAAGTTGCTTGATAGCAGCCGCAAGTGATTCAGGTTCTGCTGCTGGAACGAGCAATGCACTCTCACCATCGATCAAAATCTCTGTTGTCCCACCAACGTTCGTGGCGATGATCGGAACTCCGCTTGCCGCTGCTTCGAGTAAAACTCTACCGAGCGGTTCCTGCCGTGCCGGATGAATGAGCAAGTCAACTTCGTTCAGAATCGTGGAGATGTCACTTCGAAATCCCAGACGATGCAGTCGCTCCGGGATTCCTGCCACCTCGAAAGCACCATCAATGGCTGCGTCGAATTCTATCGTCTCTTGCTTCGTCGAATGCCTCTCCCCGATCAACAGATAGTGGAAATTCGGGCACTGTTCCTTGAGGAGAGCAGCCGCTTGGGCGAGATCGTTTTGAGCCTTGCGCAAACAGATCTGTCCAATCGTTGCCGCGAGGATTGCTTCCTTAGGTAACCCAAGTTTTTCTCGCAGAGATTGCGTCGCTGGTCGAGGTTGAAATTGATCGCAGTCGATTCCATTGTAAATCGTGACAACTTTCTCCGAGTCAACACCTTGTTGAACATGAAAATCACGCGTGGCATCTGAAACAGCGATCAATAAATGATGCCGATTGAGATCATTCACCGCCGTTTTACTGAGCGACATGATATCTCGAATGTGGGTCGTCGTCGGAATGCTCAATTGATCAGCCACAGCCCCCAGATGTCGTCCCATTGCCAAGCTGTTCGCGTGAACGATGTCGAGATCCTGAGTTTCAACGCAGACTTTTAATCGCTTAGTAAGCTCTTCTAGCGAGAGGCGTTGCCCCTCAGGGTTTCGAAGAGTGAACTCTTGCACTGGCAGCAAACGTTGCTTGAATTCATCACAGAGAGGTCCGTCCGTCGGTGCCAGCGCAACGAATTCACAACGCTGTGAATGCAACTGATCAATAGCTGCCAACATCGAATGTTCTCCCCCGTTGAGGGTCGAGTATTCGAAGAGCAAGCCAATACGAACCACAGGACAACCGTTTAGCTAGAGAGACTAGAATCACGTGCAAAGAGCTGATGATCCTCACTATGAAAGTCATCCAGAGCCTGCTGCAATCCGACACGGATTTGTTCGAGGCGTTCCCCGCCGCGCACCCGTGTACCATCTTGTTCTTGCAGGTAGAAGACGTCAATCACTTGATCAAGATGCGTTGAAATTTTTGCCATGTCAATCGAGACATTCATGTCGAACAGAGCTTTCGTTAAAATGTAAAGCAGTCCCGGTCGATCCATTGCAAAGACATCAAATATCGTCCGCGTGTCCGAGGAGTCGTTGTCAATTTTGACTCGCGGTGGCAAATCTGTGGAAGAGTTTGCAGGCGGAGGAGAACCAAATCTGCTGTTTTTCTGAAAGAGTTGCTCGACCGAAACTTCTCCTTTCAACACCGTACGCAGAGCATCAGCAATTTCAGCAATTCGATCTTGTGGAGGTTCACCTTCGTAGTCGGAATCTATCACTCGATAGCTGTCGATGATGACTCCTTCTGATGTTGTGTTAATTTCAGCAGAAAGAATACTCAGGCGTTTCGCTGATAAAACTCCCGTCATTTTATGAAAACAGCCAAATTGAAATTCAGTGTTTCCGGTGACAACTCGATACTCCATCGACTTAGTTCCGGCATCCCAACTCGCGATGACTTCAACATTTTCTTTACCGAGTTGCTGAATCACCTGGAGGTCGTGCGCAATTTGATCCGGAGGAGTACAGGTGAGATAGTATGCAGAAAATCCTGCAAGTTGTTGACTGATCCAGTCGAGGGATTTTGAATCGCCATCGCCCTCACTAAGGCAAACTGCGACAGATTTTTTTGTATTTTCAATCCGTTGCTGTTCGTGGTATGCCTGTTTCTTTCCACTCAGCGTCTCGATGCAGCGGTCAAAAAACTCTGTCAGCAAGTTCGCTTTCCAACTTGTCCAGGTTCCGGGGCCAACTGCGGAAACATCCGCCACGGTGAGTGTGTAGAGCATCCGTAGAACATCAGGCGATCCAACTTGCCGACTAAAATTCACAATGAGATCCGGGTCAGTGAAGTCTCGGCGAAAGGCAATATCTGCCATCACAAGGTGTAATTTGACGAGTAACCAAATTTGTTCAATTTGATAGTTAGGAAGAGATAAACGTTGCCCGACTTCAACAGCAATCTCCGCACCGATTTCGCTATGGTCGCCGCCCTTGCCCTTCCCGATATCGTGCAACAGGACCGCAAGATGCAACACTTCTTTGTGGCGGATTTCTTGATAAGCCGCTCCGATGGGGCCGTCATCGTTTTCGAAACTGGTCACCTTCTCAATCGCACGGAGTGTGTGTTCGTCGACAGTAAAATGATGATACTGATTGAACTGCAAGAGGTTTCGGATGTGAGTCACTTGTGGAATCACGATATCCAAAAGTCCGGTTTGGAACATGCTCCGCAAAGTCGGTCCCAAAGCCGATGTGCATCTGAAAATTTCAATGAAAGCATTCGCAGCTTTCGGAGAAATTGTCGGTGGAGGTTCAGCAAGACTTTTCTTAATTGTCTCAGCAACTTTCGGAGAAGGTATCACTCCATACAATGCAGCGGCTTTGTAGAGTTGCAACATCGACTCCGGTGACTCGCAGACTTCCTCCAGATAACGATCCGCAACTTCAATACGATCTGCCCCGACATAGAACATTCCTTCCGCCCTGTGTCCGATCACGATATCTCGAGTTTTCTCAGCGAAAGACCTTGGTCGTTCCATGGCAACAAATCGTCGCGTGATCGTCGCCAACTCTGAGCTATGGTGAAAAAACTCCTGCATGAACTGTTCGACAGGACGTTGATGGTCATTCCCCGGGAACCCCCGTTCTTCGGCAATGCGAAGTTGCTCGTCTTTTGTTAATCGATCTTGTTCTCCATCGTCGTTAAGGTGTAAATCGATTCGCAATTTCGTGAGAAACTCCCAAGCTCGTTTTAGCGTCTTCGCATCTTCCTTCGTGAGTGCTCCTTTCAGCCTCAGTGAATCAATATCTTTGACACCATAACGGGCGTACCCGACCCATCGAATTAAATGCAAATCACGCAAACCTCCAGAAGAAGACTTGATATCCGGCTCCAGTTCCTGCGCCGGCGGCCCATACTCTGACCAGCCTTCTTCACGTGCTTCGAGGCAATCTTCGATAAAATTTCGTTTCCGGGGAAAAACAACACGTCGTTTGAACTGAGTGACAAGCCGGTCATAGAGCGACTCGTTCCCCCAGAGATAACGAGCTTCAATTAAAGGAGTGGCAATCTGCGGGTCTTGTCTCGCCATTGAAATGCACGTCGCAATATCGCGAGTCGAGGACCCCAGTTTGATTTTGGAGTCCCAGCAATTTTGAACGAACGCATCAACAAATGCACTAAATTCCTGCGAAACGTTCTTTTCGTGAAGGAACAATATGTCAATGTCCGAATACGGCGCCATGTCTCCGCGACCCGTGCCTCCAATCGCAATGATGGCTCCCTGTTTCGAAATCTGTTTCGCATCATCTTCTGAAAACTGAGCGATGGTTTCTTCGATGAGCGAACTTAAGAAGTCATCGAATCCATAGCAAATCGCAGATGCGATCTGGATCCCAGGCGTTCCGTTCTCAAAAAGCGTCTTTGCTTTCGCACGAATTGCCGCAATCTGAGCTTTTCGCCGTGAAATGAAATCGCTGAGTTGATTCGATTGTTCGGTTGTGGACATGGGAGGTCGAACTTAGTTTTGAACGAAACAACAAGCGCTGTGAATCGTCAGGGAGTGAGGCAGCATTGTCCACAGTTTGCCATCCTGCTTCCAGAGTGATCCCCGTAACAGTTGCCGAAATCGAGAAGATACTCCGTCATTCACATTCATTGATGCAAAGCGGCGCCGTTCTAAATCGCAACTTTTTGCTGCCATTCTTTCAGCAGTTCGATCAACTGGTCGATCTGGTCAGGCGTGTTGTACATATGGCATGAAACACGGACGTGCCAGCGTTGATGCCATTCAACGACCGGCATTTCAATGCGGTGTTCTGTCGCCAACCATGTTTGCAGAGGATGCGGTTCGCCCGGGCGAAGGTTCGGGACGTCGCCAGGATCAAACGGGACCGTCACCATCGAACCGTACCAGTCAGGTGAATCATCACAGAGTGGATCGCGATCAGTTAGTTCGAGCAATCGCGTTCTGGCGTATTGAGCCAGCGCGTGCGTTTGTTCGCGAAAACGTTTTAAGCCGATCTCTTTCATAAAGTCGATGGCAGTCGGCACGCCCAGGTAAGGAGAAGGGTCAAAGGTTCCAGGCCAATGGAATTCATCGGTCCAGTGGGGTGCGTCCCCTTGGAGGCTTCTCCCCCAACTGACAATGTTCGACATTAAGCCTTGCTTGTATCTCGAACGAACATAAAGAAAACCTGAGCCAAACGGCGCACAGAGCCATTTGTGAGTGCTCGCGCAGTAGAAGTCACAGTCGATTGATCGCAAATTGACGTCAATCTGAGCCGGGGCATGCGGTCCATCGATGACGATCAAAATTCCAAGCTCCCGGGCGCGCTGGCAAATCTCTTTAACTGGTAAGATCACGGCTGTGGGTGAAGTAATATGACTGACGACCAGCACGCGC
>JAJDEL010000723.1 GCA_029259835.1 Planctomicrobium sp.
GACACCTTCGATCTCAATTGTCGATGTGCCATGTCCGGAAATGTTCGCGCCCATTGCGTTCAGGAAGTCCGCTAAGGCAACGACTTCCGGTTCAAGTGCTGCGCCTGTCAGAATTGTTCGACCTGTTGCGAGAGTAGCTGCGGACATGACATTGCAGGTGCCGGTGACCGTGCTTCCGCGCGGTCCGCTTAAATCGATTTCAGCCCCTTTCAATTCGCTTGCTTGAACGACAATGTCTCCATTCTCGAACTTGACTTTGGCTCCCAATTCAGAAAAGCCGCGCAAGTGAATATCAATAGGGCGATGACCGATATTGCAACCACCAGGCAACGAAACACGCGCGAAACCGCGTCGGGCGAGCAATGGACCCATCACGCAAACGCTCGCCCGCATTCGCCGGACAAGGTTGTAGTCTGCTTCAGAGCAGGCTTCGTCGATCACTTCGAGAGAGAGAGAATCGTCGTCGATGCGGGCAACTTCGCACCCGAGTGTACTCAGTAGAGATGACAATGTTCGCACGTCGACCAAGTCGGGAATACGTCGCAAAACAGTTTTTCCGCGAGCCAACAGAGCGGTCGCCATCATCGGCAGCGCTGCGTTCTTAGAACCACTGACCGAGACAGAGCCTCGCAGCGGTGCTCCTCCTTGAACAACAAAAACATCCATGCGAATTGGTCTAGTGTCTGGGGACTAGGGGCAAGGGTAAGGAAGGAAGAAAGGAAGGAAGTGCTAAATTCTAAATCCAAATTCCTAAATCCTCTTTCCCCAGCATCCTAGCACGGCTCTTGGGCGTTGGGACAGGTCATCTTCTGTGCGGATCTCAGTGAACCCACGCTCTTGCATCAGTTCGCACGCTGTCTCTGCCTGAGCCGGATCGAGCTCGAACAGGAGCCAGCCGCCGTTCGACAAATAGTCTGGGGATTCGTTGATCAACACGCGAACGAGATCGAGACCGTCCTCACCACCATCCAAAGCGCAATGCGGTTCGTGGTCTCGGACGTCAGCGTCGAGCGTTTCGATCTCCGCTTTAAGAACGTATGGAGGGTTGCTGACGATCAGGTGAAACTGGGAATTCGCTTCAATCGGTCCGAAGAGGTCGCCTCGAATCAAGTTGACGCGCTGGCTCAATTCGTGCTTCTCGATGTTACGGGTTGCGACGTCGAATGGTGCCGGGTTTTTCTCAACTGTTGTGATCTGAACTGTGGAATGGTTCTTAGTGATCGCTATCGGAATGCAGCCAGAGCCGGTGCAAAGTTCCAGCACTTGAGGAGAGGACAAGGGTTTTAATAGATCGAGCGCTGCCGCAACGAGTGTTTCTGTATCAGGGCGAGGAATGAAGACATCGCGTGTGATTTCGAAATTGAGGCTGAAGAATTCACGGTGTCCAACGAGATACGCGACCGGTTCCGCCGTCGCACGTCTTTTCACCAGGGACCGCATCTGTGAACGCTCTGTATCTGAGAGTGGCTCGTCGAATTGTGTGTAGAGTTGAATTCGTGGGCAGTTTCGCGAATGCGCCAGCAGAATCTCGGCGTCGAGACGCGGATTCTCGCTGCCGGACTCCTTGAGATAATTGATCGTCCAGTCAAGGACCCGACGAACTGTCCACGGTTCGTCAGTCGTCATTGTTTCTGCCACATTGATGTCCTCCTTGAACTGAACTCAAAATTCAACTGCTGCTAGACTTGGCACTTGGGCCTGTTTGAAATTTAAGATTCGCCCCTCACCCTAACCCTCTCCCCCCAGGGAGAGGGGGCAAAAGGTGCCATGATGCGGGAGTGATTCAATTTTCCTCAAAGAACTTTTCGTTTGAGTTTTTCCTGGCGGTCAAATTCCAGCATCGCGTCGACTAGCTCTTGAAGATTTCCCTGCAAGACCTGATCGAGTTTGTAGAGCGTGAGTCCGATTCTGTGATCGGTCACGCGACCATCTTGAAAGTTGTATGTGCGGATTCGGGAACTGCGATCACCTGTGCCGATGAGTGTGCGGCGTTCTTCCGCGCGTTCTTCGTTTGCTTTACGTTCTTTTGCATCAAGGACGCGACCACGCAGAACACGCATGGCGCTCGCTCTATTCTTGTGTTGGCTCTTCTCATCCTGACACTTCACAACCACGCCAGTTGGGAGATGTGTAATGCGAACGGCACTTTCTGTCTTGTTGACCTTTTGTCCACCCGGTCCACCAGCACGCATCGTGTCGATTTTGAGGTCTTCATCTTTGATGATGAGTTCCACTTCCGAAACCTCCGGCATCACAGCGACAGTCGCAGCGCTCGTGTGAATTCTTCCCTGCGTTTCTGTTTCTGGGACTCGTTGGACTCGATGTCCACCACTTTCAAATTGAAGTTGGTGAAAGGCACCTTCTCCGGAGACGGAGAAAACGATTTCCTTAAACCCACCGACGTCGGACGGTGACGATTCCATCAACTCCAGTTTCCATCCCTGAACTTCGGCAAAGCGGGAGTACATTTCGAATAGACTACCTGCGAACAGGGCTGCTTCGTCACCGCCGGCCCCTGCGCGAATCTCCATAATGAGTCCACCACGTGTGATGGAATCTCCAGCGACGACGATCTCTTCAAGATCTTCTTCGAGTTGATCAATTTGCTTCTGAAGTTCGTTTAATTCCGATTGAGCATATTCGCGAGACTCTGGATCCGTTTCTGAATCGAGCATCTCTTTCGCGGCAGCGATATCTTCTTCCAGACCACGATGATGAAGAACCGCGCCTGCAACTTTCTTCAGCCCTCCGTACTCTCGCTGAATGTCCACCATTTTTGATGGATTGGAAAGCACATCAGGGTCCATGAGTTGCTGTTCCAACTCTTGAAATCGTTCCAGCTTTGTTTCCAGACTGGGATACATATCCCTCTCTCCTATTTGAACCGTACGCTATAACAACTCGTAGTGTCCGCTCTGCGGACCGAAAACGGATTCTCTCCATTCAATCGTCCGCAAAGCGGACCCGACCTGGCTAACGGAATGGTTGAGCGTTCATGGAATTCACTTGGGAGTATTGGGGGAGAATGGCGCGGGCAGAGAAGAACACAGAATAAAACAACAGGACGCACCCATTGAAAAGAGTGCGTCCTGTGAATTTTTTGATGGAGACAAAGTTACTCTGTGTCTTTTTTACCCCAGCCGTATTTCTTCTGGAATTTCTCGACACGACCGGCGGAGTCGACGTATTTCATTTTGCCGGTGTAGAACGGATGTGATTCCGAACTGATGTCAATTGTGACGAGCGGGTATTCGTTGCCGTCTTCCCATTTGATGGTTTCTTTCGATCCCATCGTTGATTGAGTCAGGAATTTGTAATCTGCCCCGACGTCAAAGAATACAACCGGGTGATAATCTGGATGGATGCCGTCTTTCATCGTACTGCCGTAAGTCCTTCGTTGATTTTAGTGCCCGCAATCAAGGTTGCCTCAATCCTCACGGTATTTTCCCGCGAGGGAAAAATGGCAATGTCACTCAACGCGGCATGGTCTTGATTTCTGACCAAGACAACTCGTGTTATTGATTGGCTTTCAAAGAGTCTGATTCTTCTGCCAAACGTTCGAATCAGGGAGGATAGCGGATTCTTCGGCAATCAGCAATCAATCTCTGGGCAAAAAAGAAACACGGTAACCTATATTCAACAAACAGGTTACCGCGTTTTGTGAGCAAGCGTTCAGCGAAATTCAAAGCTCGAACGGCTCTTCTTTTTCTGCATTAGCACCAAACGTGGCCCGAAATTGCTCGATGGCATCTTTGACGGTCTCTTTCGGACCAGTCAATTTCAGAAAGTAGTTGCCACCACGGCCGGCGGTGACGGTGAGCATCACGTTCACGACTCGGAAGTTGGGCACGGCTTCGGTTTGTCGCCGGAACGGAGGACCGACTGAGCGGTTGTAAGTCCCGGTCATGTCGACGAGGACATACTTCCCTTGTTCGGTTTTCCCTTGCGTCATTTTTGATTTCAGCCCTTCTGATTGAAATTGCCCGAACCAGCGTTTGATATTCTGTACCGCGCTGCCACCAAATGGTCCTGAAACCACTAATTCCGCAGGTTCTGCACCATCTTTCTTCGCTGCTTCTTTCTTTATTGGGACGAGGAACTGAGCAAGCCGTAAGTTGTTCGACGGCTGCTGTTGTTTCCACTCTCTGGGAACATCTAGACTGAGATCATCAGATGCTTTGATTTTAGTGGTAGCAGGCACTTTCTCTTCAGCAAACGCAGGGAGCGTCAGTGCTGCCAGAATTGTGAAGCTGCATAGAACTTGCAGCTTTTTTTGAAAAATCATTTTGTAAACCTCTATCGGGTGATTAGTGAATGGGTGACCCGCTACCGGCATTGTGCGGAACTTTGGCGTTGTTTTCAATCGCAACGGGATTCTTCTTCAATGAGAGCGGGAGGACGCCGCGGAGCAAAGAACAATATCCGGACGATGTTTTAGTGATTGCGAAGTCGTGGATTCGTTCGCAATCTGTTCCAGCGATTTCTTCAAGACAGGGTGCGCAAACTGAGGGTCAAGTTCTGCTAATGGGACTGACAGGAAAGATCTCTGGGCGATTTCAGGGTCAGGAATGACGAAACCTTCAGTAGTGATCACCTGACAACCATAGAGAGAAATATCAAGATCAATCGTTCGAGGACCATTTTTATTGAGCGGATCGCGCACCCGACCAAGTTGCTGCTCGATAGTCCCCAAAACGTCGGATTTCAATGATTTTGGCAGCAGGGATGTCTGAACCAAAACAGCGGCGTTACAAAACGGTGCCTGATCTGTAAAACCAACTGGTGCTGACTCCCAAACTGACGAGACTTTCAGCACCTCAATCGACGGATTCAGTTCCAGTAACTGAACAGCTTGAGGAAGGTGGGCTTCTGGCGAGATATTTGATCCCAGTCCAATGAACGCTTTTTCCAGAGGAGGCAGGTTCATTGTAGGAACTCACTCAGGTTGGGACCGCTTGATTGTCACACCGACTGATCGGGCGAAACGCAATGCACCTGGCTTTTCGATGCTGACCCATGCGGTTTGAACTCGCTGATCTTCAAGGCAACAACCTGCGACCTCTTCTGCTAACTTTTCAACAAGTCGGTATTTGGACTCTTCGACAAGTGCGATGATTTTTTTGCAGATCGTGCGATAGTTGACCGCGTCTTCGATGTCATCAGATTGACCTGCTGGTCGGATATCGACTTCGAATTTCAGATTGATCAGAACATCCTGGCGGTTTACCCGCTCGTCAGGGTTGATGCCGATGATCGTCCGTACGAGGAGATCTTTAATTTCGATATAATCTGCCATCACTCAATTCTATACTGGAGTGCGTGCTGAATGGAATCGCGCCACTGAAGAGACATGATCTTAGCTACCTCGGCG
>JAJDEL010000724.1 GCA_029259835.1 Planctomicrobium sp.
ATCTGTTCGACGTGTTGATTAAGGTCAGTAAATAGGGGTACGACTTTTTGTAAGCTCGTACGCACCAAAAAAACGGTCACCGTTTGCCGCCTCCGGTCAACCTGGAAACGCGGCCCCGACGCGCCGCTGATAAAAACGAGATCGGCCAGGCCATTCTCATCAGGGAAACCCCGGTGCCATCCCAATCCAGGGGCCCTAAAGCGTTCTTCAGGTATCTGCAATCGCCGCTGCTCGGTGACAGATGCTTTGGAAAGGAATTGCTTTCCGTTGTATACGCCGTCGTTCAGATGCATCTGGCCGAACACCGCCATATCGTCCAGCGTGGATCTCAGCGACCCACCCACCAGGATGAAGGGGCGTTCCGGCGTGGGCGCAAAGGTCGTACAGTTCATACCCATGGGGCGAAACAAGGCGTCCTGAGCAACCTGCTCGAACGACTGGTTGCCAAGAGCGGCTTCCGCGACACGGCCCGCCACGCAGTATCCGATTCCGGAGTAAGTCCATTTCGTTCCAGGCTCGTGTATGAGTTCGTACCGCGCCGCGCCTTTGACCGACTCTTCAAGGGTCTGACTAAAATCGCGGATGAGCCCTATCTTCTCGCGAGTGATCCCCTTGTTTCCCCAAAAGCCCGCCATGTGCGAGAGCACGTGGCGAATGGTCATCGGCCGCGCCGGCGACTGGCTGCCCTTCACCCGTATCCCTTTGAACTCCGGCAGAAATTTCTCCACCGGGTCTTCCAAATCCAGCTTTCCCTGTTCAGACAGGGCCATCATCACGGAGGCGGCAAAGGGCTTGGAGACCGATGCCAACGGAACCCGTTCGTCCGTCGTGAACGCCCCGTGCGCCTTGCGATAGACGATCTCTCCCTTGTGCGTGACAAGATAGGAGCACCCCTTAATCGTCCCTTTCTGAATGGCTTGAAGCATGATGGCGTCAAGCCCATCGAGTTGAGCCTGTGTCACGCCATGCGAGCTTAGACTCGTTGCATCAGGCAGATTTACTTCTGCCCCGAAAACGGGCAAGCACACAGCCAGATACGCTAGAATTGGAATAAAGATTGCTCTTTTTATTTTTTTCATTAGCGCGGTTGTGAGGATCAGGTTGGTTCGTTTCATAGCTTGTTAATTCCTTATCGGAATCATCTGGTTTACAGACAGATCTAGAAGAAGAGTAAGATGAAGAAACGCTACTCGATCATACGTTGAAACAGGTTGTGCGTGATCTGCTGCACACGCTCGTCCGGGCCTTGCTGATTCACCCCATGCCTGGAGGGGTTGACGTGTCCCGGCGGGCTGGACAAACCGTTGGCCCACCAGATGGTGGCGGCGTTGAACACGACGTTGCCTTTGGGGCCGTCATAGATCGTCGAGGAGTAGCGACCCACCGTTCTGCCATTGATCGTGGCATCTCCCTCCGCGACGACATTCATCCCAGGGAGATTCATGGCTGGCGCCCCATGCCACTCCCAGCCCAAGAGACCTTTGATCGAGTCTCCCTTCTTCATTCCGGTCTCCTCAAAAAGCCAATGCTCCGGCATCGCACAGGTCCAATCGCCAACGCCCATGCCGCGCCCGCTGGGTTGTTGGTTGTCCAGTCGTCCTCCCATCAGCTGGGCGCCATCCGGCCCCATGTTCGGCTCGAAGCCTTCCTGGTTGACCATCTTTCGCCTGACCGCTTCCGGAATTATTTTAGGCACGGGCAAAAACCAACCTTCGCGACGCGCAGCCCGGTTGGGCGTTCCGTCGCTAGAGGACAACATCGGCACGACGCAGAGAACGGAATTGCCACCAAAGAAGGCTAGGCTGACCCCTTCATCACGCGCTTTCATAACGTTGTCATACATGTCCAAGCTCCAGTATTCGTCATGCCCCACCGAGATGAATCCTTTGGCGCGTAGCAAGCCCTTTGGATCGGCATGAGTATCGATGTTGGAGATGTAAGAGACATCGTAGCCGTGTTGTTCCATCCAATACGCGAGGGGAAACTCCCAAGGCAGGTATTCTCCGGAACCACCTGATTTCTTCATCTTGTTCACGGGATGGGTAAACAAGCCGTAAGGCCGGTCGAAGCTCACCGTCCCGCTGGGCACGCCGGTTGAGGAAAACCCTTCGTGATCAGTATAAATCGAGAAGTCAGCGGGCCAGCGGTTGTAGGCGCTCCACGTCAGTTCGCTGCATTGAAACAGCAGATCGCAGGGACGGTCATCGCGGACAATGAAAATCACGTAGCTTTGTATTCCGCTGGTCGCCTCCGTTAATTTCCCCAGATAAACGCCGCTCAGCCAATCCTCGGGAATCTCGAATTCGACAGAGGGCTCCCAATTGCATTCGCGCAGGTAGTTTTCACCGACGGGCGGGTCGGGCTGCGCGATGCCTTCGAGATCGTCGAACGTGCGCATGAGCCGCCCCCCATCGCCGTTGTAGTAGCCGGTTCGGAAGATCTCCAGCTTGAACGCGGACGCCGGATTCGTGCTGACCATAATCTGCAACTTCTCGCCCGCTCGAATGCTGTTCGCCGAGCAATACCCTTCAATCCACGGGCAGCGACCGTTGGTCAAGTTGGGATTGATCTTCCCGGGGGTTTGGCGCGTCTTGGTGAGCTGCCAGTCCCGCGTGCCGGGCTGGGCGTTTTCTTGCTGGATCAAATTCTGCGAGACCGGTTTGCTTGCCGACGAAGCTTCAACGGCATTCGGCAGCAGGTTCACTCCGGTGGCAATGCTTAAGCCAGCTGCCGCAGTTCCCTTAAGCACGTCGCGGCGTTGCACCTGGCGTTCAGCTTCTTTTCTTTTCTTCACGTTATTTCCTTTTGTTGAAGATGTTCTTGTGCGTCAAATATCAGTTGCCGGATCGGACCGTAGAGGACTGATGTGGTTTCGACTTTCTTAGGTAAGCGACAAGGTCCGCGATTTCTTTCGGTTTCAGCAATTTGTCGAGTCCGTCTGGCATCAAAGAGACGTTCGAGTACCTGGCGTTCTCGATTTCCCGAAATGCCACCGATTGCACGATTCCCTTCGCCGATGAGAGAAACATCCTGTCGACTGTTTCCTTCACCAGCAGTCCGGACACCACCTTGCCGTTCTTTGTGACGACATTCACGACCTCGTGGTAGCGAGCAATCGATGCGCTGGGATAAACAATCGCCTCCAGGAGATCCCGCTCGCTGCGAATCGCACCGATCAAGGTCAAATCCGGTCCTAATCTAATGCCCGCCTCTCCCTTCAAATGACAGGTGATGCACTTCGATCTTTCTCGATTGTTGAACAATTTCTCTCCGCGCTGCGTGTTGCCCTTTGGCAGAAACTCTGCAAGCTCATCGAGACGATGTTTCTGCTGGGCGAGCTTTTCTTGATTCGGCTTTTTCCATCTCGCGGGCAGAATCTCCGGATAGGAATCTGTTGAAACATTTCGTTGGTCGGCCTTCCGCATGAGGTGTACTTGTTTGCCCAGCGGATGGCTTTCGGGCAGGCTTTGCACGTCCCCAATTTCATAGAGTGCATAAACGATGGCATGACTTAGGAATGGGTCCATCTCGGTAGAAGAAGTCTGCAACAGAGGTTTGACCGCTGCACGATCCCCAATTCTGCCGAGGGCCATCGCAGCCAGGCGACGTAGTTGCGGGTCATCGTGGGAAAGCAACTTAATGAGCGGCTTCAGCGCGTCTCGATCACGCCACAATGCCACGCTGTGGATCGCCGCCGCGCGAACGTCAGAGGCTTCAGCACTCAACAATTCCCGAACCGCATCACGCGCTCGCTGACCTGGGATTCGATGCAACGTCCAGACCACCGGGATACGAGGGCTGGCAGTGCGCAGAGCATCGATGTTGTCTACTGTGGCCAGTGCGTCGATGGCACGTTTCGCTACCACGGGTCGCTCATCAGAGAGCAAACTGACTTGAGGCTGATTCCAATCCAGCTTATGGCCGCGGGGATCCACAACGGGATGCGAACCCTTCTTCTGAATCCGATAGATAGCACCCAGAACATCTGGCTTGGCGATCTTCGAAGTTGGACAACAGATCATGTACCAACTGCCCGTATCGGCAACCAGCAGGCTGCCATCAGCATCTTCGATCACATCGGTCGGATGAAAATCGGATTGATCGCTTTCGAGGAAAGTACTTGTCTCTGCGGAATTGGACGATCCGGATTTGGTGAGCCGGTGCCTCGACACGCGGCGTGTGTTGAATTCGGTGAGGACGAGATCTCCTTTCAGGCCCAACGCGCCATGTCGCGGCATCACCATGCCCGAAGGTGCAGCGGGGCCGAGTTGCGCCAGTATCGGCAGCAAACCTCCAGTGTTGGGATGCGGAGTGAGCACGCGCGGATTTTTCCGGCCGTACGTTCCTCCGTACACCGCATGCAGAATTCCATCGCGTCTTCCTGGTTGGGAAAGGTCGAAGAACGTGCCGCTAAGAAACCGTTCACCTGTTTCGCTGAATGCCAAGCCAACGGGATTGTTCATCCCGCCTGTGATGACCATTTCCAGTTGGCTGCCGTCAGGCCGAGCGCGATAGATATGGGCTGCGCTCGATTTCAGCGTTCTGCCATTGCTCAGCTCATGCTCCTGTGGAGCGAAAGCTCCCTTGCACCAGTAGAAAAAACCATCCGATCCAATATAGGGACCGTGCATGTCGTTGCCGCAGCCTTCGATCGAACCGCCATCGAACCATGCTGTTCGCTCGTCCGCCACATGGTCGCCGTTCGTGTCGCGCAGTTTCCAAATGTGCGGCGGTGCGCCGACGTAGACAGCACCATCATGAACGAGAATGCCCTCTGGGAACGGCAAGTTTTCGGCGAACACCGTCGACTCATCAAAGACTCCGTCTCCGTCGCGATCGACCAATCGCAACACTCGATGCTGCGGGTCCTTGAGTTGAACCGGCGCTTTGGCCGTGTTGCCTGAACTATCGGTGACATAGAGCACGCCCTGATCGTCGAAGCACATATGAATGGGCCGCTGCACCAGTGGTGGTGCGGCGATCTGCTGAATCGTAAAGCCGTCGGGCAGCTGGAAATTGTGACCACCGAGTTTCACTTCTTCCGCAGAAGCAACGACTGCCGTCACCGTCGTCAGTAGCAGAGTGATCAATGCTATAGTTCGAGCAACATTCATGGTTCATGCCTCCGGCTTTAAGAGAGCAGCCATCGTGTAAGCGACCGTCTCATGGATTAAGTGTTCTTCATCACTGGCAAAGTCTTGGGCTTTCCAGCGGGCGACTCCGGTCATGGCGTTCATGATATGCATCGTTGCAATGTTGACATCCAGGCTGCGAAGGCGCCCGCTTTCCGCCAACTCCCGCAACGCCTCCCGAATCAGTGCATGGTGTTCCTTGATACGTCCTCTGATTTCCTGCTGTTGTTCTGGGGCAAGGTGGTTGATCTCCGAGAACAAAACTACGAATACGAGTCCGTGCCTGACCAAACCTTGAATTTGCAATCGCATGAGTTGCCGCAGCCGTTCTTCCGGGTCTTCGATCAACCGCACGGGTGTGGTGACGATGAGCTCCAGTTCATCCATGGCATGATTCAAGATCCGCAGCAGCATGTCCTGCTTGCTGGAAATATGGTGATACAACCCAGCCTTGGTCATGCCGACCGCTTGAGCGATTTCGCTGATGGACGTTCCTCCGAACCCTTTTTCAACCATCAACTCAGCGGCAGCACGGTAGACTTCCGCAGTACGAGTTGGTGCTGCGTCGGGTGCGGATCGCAAACCTGAGTAGGGCATTCGAGACTTCTTATTGGAACAATTTCGGCTGATGCCTGTAGTCGTTCTGCATGTCCAGCGAGCGTTCACGATGGCTGCGCTGGAAGCAGATCACCGAAGAAGGCGACTGACTGCGGCAAATGCAATCTACCGAACGATCGGTAATTTAGCAATCAGCGGGCGGAATGCTTTCTGGAAATCAGGACGACCTGATTTCGCCGTCACCGTCGTCTTTCAGTCGGTCAGAACCTGGGTGACTCGTGCTCGGCTGACTCCAAGATCTCTCGCTAATTCGGCACTCGCTTCAGCTAAACCAGAATCGAGCAATGCTTGGTAGTGATGGGCCAAACGCACCCGGTCGCACTTCGGTTTTGCTGATTCGGATTCCGCCTGAAATCGGACCAAGTTGGAGTTCCACTTGAACAGTTCGATGTTCGGCAATTGACGCAATCTCTTGGCATGAATGGCACCTAGTTCGACGAATCCGTGGTTCGGATTGAGACAACCTTGGGGAGCTGGAAAAGACTCGTTTCAGTTAACACCCCATAGAGCCGAATTTAGACAGCTGTGAGTTACGAGGCTTGCGAAGATGCTGAAATTGGACAATCCGAAGCAGAGTAGATGGGCCGCGAACTCGCTTCGGTCTTCATGGCCACTCAATGACCGACGCGAGAATTTTTCGAACGGAATGTCCATCCGGCCACATCGGTCGGAGCAACTTTCTTGCCTCCACTAACGAGACACGTTCACTGAGACTGAAGGTCACTGAACGTTGGTTTGGCAATAGAACAAAATAATTCTCACCATCCCGTCAGTGTCTCTCAAAGCTACAGAAACTCATACGATTTCTGACTCGAATCACGACAGGAACCTTTGATGGAACACTATTTTCAGCCGACTTTCAGTATCAAAATTGCTTCGGTGTGCAGGAACGGAGCACGAATATAATTGCTCACGCAGGCGGTGGTTTTATTCTGGGAAATATTGATAGCGCAAGTTGCGGGCCAGTCATTTGAGCACAAAATTTAGCAGTGTACTTTCGCCAGTCCAGTATCAGCCGTCAACCGAAATGTGTTGGAACGTGAAAAGTCAACGCTGAACAACAGGTCCAGCCTACCAACTTTTACCTGACGAACTGGGAGAACACTTCTACACATGCATTGTCAAGTCCTAGTTTGCCAGCGGAGATGATAAAGTGAATTCGTAATCCGAAAGGTCGTCCGTTGCGAATTCAGCGGACATGCTTAGATTTCTCCGTGCCTTGTCAACATCACACCACCTTGAAATCATATACGGTCGCAAGCAAGGCCTCTTCTTTGGCACGTGAAGCCCCTTGCAAACGTATCAAGCAAAATGATGTCAAAATCAGCAGTTCAAAAAAAGGCTTTAGTCGAGATGCGGCCTTTGGTAAACGCGACACCAGGAGACAATGATGGCTGCTCTACTGAAAGCAAATCTTCGAGGCGGTTACCGTTTTCTGAAAGGCATCGAGCCGTATTCGTCGGGGGTGGTCGCGGAAACGGGATGGGAAATCGTCCATGCGACGTTGGCGCGGCCGCTGCCGTGGAAAGAGGGGCTGTTCGCTACGAGGAAATATCTCGAACAATATGGACGTGATTGCCATGCACTGTGCGGTGTCGAGCTGCGCTGTCCCGAGCCCTTTTCGATGGAAGGTTTTACCGATTTCAACAGGGAGTATCGAGCGGTGCTTGAACAGTGGGAAATGCTCGTCGATGGTGAAAATCCCGTCGCCCGCACAAACGTGGCTCCCACAAATGACCCTCCCAACGAATCCGCTCTGTTCGCTTTTTCCTACACAGTTCCCAGTTCGGTCGATCGTCCGACCTTTGTCGTGGCGGGCGGTGGTGAACTGCGCGGCAGCTTGGAGACTGGGAATATTATCCGGGCGGGGGAAGATTCCGATGAGGCTTTCCTCGAAAAAGTCCGTTGCGTCGTCGGGTTGATGAACGAGCGTCTGTCGCAGCTAGGCAACCACAACTTACTTTCGGCCATTGACGTCTACACCGCGCACGAATTCTACGCCGTACTTGATGCCG
>JAJDEL010000725.1 GCA_029259835.1 Planctomicrobium sp.
GCCTACACCCACTTAAAAGTCAGCTCCAGAGTTGGTGTCGCAGCAAATGTCGTCTCTGTTGTTGAGCTGTCAAAGTGCGTAACGAAACCAACAGACGCACAAAATTCAAATTGCGAAAAGCAGCTTTTCTTTGAACGCCTAATCCCTCTACATTCCCTTGAATTCGTGCTATGAAACACCGATCACAATCGCTCATCCGGAACCTTGCAAACCGCCACAAAACTTCGAAAACGAGTGTCGTGACACCCGGCCATAAATTTGTTGTACAGACTGGACAGTTGGTTTTCTTCGAAGGCAAAGCTGGTTGTGGATGTGGTTGTGCCTATGGTTTTCAACGTGCAAGAGAAATTCGGTAAGTTGCGATGGTGGTCGAAGGAGACTCTGGTGACGAAGCGACGAAGACGTAGGCCTCAGCAGATTGTGAAGCTGTTGCAGGAGGGAGAAGCGATGCTTTCAGCGGGCAAGACTTTGGGTGAAGATTTGCTACCGCTTGCTGGACACTGAGTGTCCCAGATCCCCTCTCGGTCAATGTGGCCCGATAGAGTTCTGTAATTGCTCGAATGTGCTCAGGTCACCTTGACCTGTAGAGAGATCCTTAAGTAGACCCCAAGCAGAAAGTGAAACGCACGCCTCAACCAACATCAATGACGAACGCCTGACTTTCATGAAGACACTCATTCCGGAAGAGAATTCCAATTTTCCTCGATCACTTCATGAAATTCAGTGGTGTTGGTGGAACACTCAAGGTGGGTAACTCCAAACCTGAGATGTCATTTTCCTGTAGGCCCAATTCTCGGTAATCGAAATAGAGCCTCGATTCGAATCGTCCCTTGGTTTGCTTTCCGAGTTTTTCAGGTATGAAAACGAAGACATCTGTACCAGTTCCTTTCACTTCATCAACTGCGAAATCACCTCGTGTGGACAGATAAATTTGCCCATTTCCGTCAATCCCGACTGCATTCACATCCTCGGTGTCGAGTGTCGCAAGGTTGGCATCACTTCCGTCTATGTAAAGTGACCATTTCCCGGATGTCTTTTTACCAATAGTTTCTGGTTGAAAAGCAAGTAAGTCTTCATCACGCCCCTGAACACCATCGAGTTCAACATTGCCGACAGTGGAAATAATTAAGCGTCCATCATCCACAATCGCCAATGCGTCGATGTCGGCATCGTCACTCTCCAGCCCAACGTCACTGCCATCTATGTACATCGAAAATGTTCCACGTGTGATCTCCCCGATACTTGTGAGTGTAAAAAGAAGGACATCAGAATCATCGATCTTCCCAGAAATTCCTGGCAACGCATGCTTCTCATCAATCGTGAATTCCTCCGAAAATGAGACGAGAATTTCATTTCGACTTAGAAAAGCAAAAGCGTCGATACTTAATTTGCCCAACCCTACATCGCTACCATCAAGAAATCTTGCAACAGAATATCCATCGTATGCAATGATATCTTCATCTCGAATTCGCAACCCGTTCAGAGTCGTCGAATTGGCTAAGGAGAAATAAAGGATAGCATTGCTTAATGTGCTCTCATCATCTGCCGGAGTTCGAGGTTCGGTATATTTCCCTGTCTCGCAAGCACCTGACAATCCAACTGCGCTCATTAATGGGAAACCATGTGAAACACGTCGGCGACCAACCAGGCGTTCCAGCACGAGCCAGCGTCCATCACAGTCTGGTCCAAGGTGCCAGCTGGTCACTTTGTCACAAAGCGGGTCTCCACAAATCGGACGAGGTCCGTATCGTTTGCGGTCACATTTTCCAAGCTTGCAACCAGCGCCTGGGTGTTGTTCGGGCGGGCAACAAGGATCTGCCCCTAACGTTGGTACGCCATCAATGATATTTCGTCCCGGGTCAACGATTGGCACTCGACACCCTACGCCATGTAGTGTGAGTATGATTCCAAGTATGAAATTGCGATAGGACATTATCAACGAATCCGTTCCGAGCAAATACGTCAAGTCTCGGTCAGAATGCAAGTTGGTATTGGGCGCGCAGCATCGTTCCACGGTCTCCCGCGAGAACGTTGAGGGACGACGAACTTACTGGCGCTCCATCGAAATAAAAAACATCGATTTGAAATTTAGAGTTATGTTCCCGAAAGTAAAAATTCAGGCCACCGCCTGTTGCGTTAAACGAGTTCTTGTAATCGATCCCGATCGGTGAACCTGTCCCGCGACCATGTGAGAAGACTGACGAATGGCGACCCACGATTTCCATTTTTTCAGTGAGGAAGTATCCTCCCTGAAAATAAAATCCGTGAGTGAAATCAGAGAACGTTTCGGTCCCCACAAATTCCACGTTATCGATGACTCTCCATAAATACTCAGAGTGAAAACTCCAGCCACAATGCTTCCAATCTGCTTCCACCCCTCCTAGTACCAGATCGTAGTCACGTTCCTGACCCATCAACTGATCCATGGCGAAGGACGGAATCCCCATACCAACATCCTGGGCGAGCAACGTTGTCGGAGTGTTATCAAATTCTTGTTCGGCTCCAAATTTTCCGCGACGTGTGCGGTGCGTGTAGGCCAAGCTTCCACCAACACGAAGAGCTTGGAAAGGGCGTAGCTGATTGTCACTTTCTCCAGCGTCGTATTCACCAATCAAGCCGTGAGTAACACGCAAGGCAACTCCAAGATTGTTGTCGAGTTCATTGCGAGGAGTATTGCTCGATGTTCCGAATCCATTCAGAAGTGACAACTCGTACCGGACTGGTTGATAGTTGTGCGTAAAGGTTCCCAGCAAGGCGACTCCGGCGTTGTTCCCGAGGTTGAAAATTGTGCTCGTCAGTGACCTGTCGACAAATTGCAGGCGTCTGCTCGATTCGGCGGTCTGTCTGCCGAAGTTCGTTCTCGCGTAACCAATTCGCAGTGCTGTCTTTTCGCCAAATCCAAATCCGACTGCCTTCTGTAGATCGAATTCAACGAATGCGTGCAGCAAGCTGCCATCATTCGCTGTTCCGCCAGCCCCGTCACTGTCCCAGTCAGTACCAATGTTGTACCGCAAATAATCCTCATAGACTAAACCGCGAAAACCAAGGCGAAGTCGCTCCATTTCAAAATCATTACTGGAGCGGTTTTCGAAGGGGCCAGAATCCTCAAAAAATGTGTAGCGAGCCTGGAGACGACCACTGATCGTCATTGAAAAATTTTTGCTGTCATCATTTTCTGAAACGATGACAAACCCGCCTCCATCATCATAAGCGTAGGGGTTGTCACTGTTGAAAAGCTGACTCACAGTTTCGAACTGTAGGTCTCCGAATTCGTTGGAATCGGAGGTTTGTGGGGTCTCTGTATAAACAGGGTCCGGAATCGATTCCAGACTAGAGACGATGACACCTTCTGGTTCTGGAGGAACCAAAAATTGAGTCGTATTACCGTCTTGACCAAAAGTCGTACCTGCAAATATACAGATGGACCAAACCAGTGCGAGGAAGCCTCTCTGGGAGTAAACTGACGATAGAACGATTCCGCGGTCCACGAGAGGTACCCGAAGATTTGTGGGAGTTTAGGTAAGAGATGAGATCAGGGAAGGGAAGTTCAGAAGCGTGATGTGTTTAGGATGAGACCAGAGCGTACTTAACGAAAGTTTCTTGAATCAAGATCAGATTGGTCGAGTCAGCTCATATTTTCGCTGGATTCTTCAACTTACAACGCTACCTGCATTGATCGCAGATGAATCCGGCGGAGAGACTTGCGAACTCTCCACTTGACTTGTTGGCTCTGCTAAATTTTGAGAGACTGAGGCTGGCAAAAAGACCACTGCTCGATCCCTGAGATGTTCAATTAAAATGCGTAATTCTTCCATGTTTTCATTTGAACAAACGATCTCTTCCACAAGTAAAAACTTTGGCTGCCGAACTGCAACGCGAAAGAGTGAAATTCGCATGATGTCGGCATCTTGCAAACGGTTACCGTTTGCCCCGGCATCTTTTTTCAACCAGGAATCTAACTTTTCATCACTGAACCCACATTGCTGGATTGCTTGGATGATTTTCACCTTTTTGAGTCGCGGTGCTGCAAGTTGAATGTTGTCCAAGATCGTCCCATCAAAGATGACAGGTTGAAGCGGGATCCAGCCGATTTCCTGACGTAGAGACAAGATGCTGACTTTGGTAGACCGTTGTTCGTCAAAGAAAACCTTCCCTCTCTGGGGTTTACGAAACCCTAATAAGACATCGAACCAGCGGGTGATGTTGAAATCCTCATCAAGGACGTGAATCCCTGCTTGTTCAATTTTCAAATTGAACGGTTGACCTCTAGAACCAATTCCTCGGTCCGCGAAAACAAGATTTTCACACTGGAATGTCTTTCCTTTTGCTTCGAATTCGGGCTGCTTTGAACTTCGTCCACGTTCAGCTTTCCGTGAGAGCAAACTCTCGATCCGCTCAGTAGAAACTTTAGCTTTTTGCTGCATCACCGTTGCCGATGTTAATCGATTCAGAGTCACAGCCATGTGGGCAGCAAGCCAGATGAATGGGATGAAATGACCTATAGTGATGTTGTCGTTCCAGACAGACCAGACTCCAACGCCAATCAAAAAGGGAACACACAGGAAACCAAGAAACTGGCCGACACTTTCAAGAATCGCTGCGTGACGGTCGCGCGCTGCATTTTGTTGTGCAATTCCGTCAACGAGTTCACGAGTCGCCTTACGATTTCGGCGATCTCGATCAAACCATTTGGTTTGCCGAATACTATCGAATCGCGACTCCACATGACCGACGAACCCAGCTTGGAGTCGTCGCGATTTCCCGGTTAAGTCGCCCAGTCCTGGTGAAAAGCGTCGCACGAAAAAAAACAAAAACGGAAGAGGAAGAAGCGTGGTGAGCGCAAGTTTCCAGTTCACAAAGAACATCGTGATGGCAAGAATCACCAAGAGAACTCGATTCGCCCAAACTCCAGGTTCTGTTCTGGAATACCAGATACGCAAAGCATCTGAGTCACCAATGAATCGCAGCAAAATTTTTCCGGTTCCACGTCTGTCCGCATAGGATACGGGGAGGCGAAGGATTTGCTCATACATCGCGACCCGAAAATCGGCGACAAGAGCATGCCCCGTGCGGCCTGCTAGCGAAATATAGTAGAAACTCGCAACCGCCCGAATCACTGCAACGACGACACTTAAAAGAATTAATGCCCAAAGCAAATCGAGAGGAGAGAGCAAATAACCCCAGATGGTGGCATGGCTTTTTTCCAGAAGAGGGTCGAGTGTAAACCGTAATGCAATCGGGACTAAGATCGGCGACAAACGCAAAACGAGAATCGCTAGCGAAATTCTCCGAATGTGCTGGGCTTGTTTGTCAAGAATATTGAGAATCGTTGCATTGGCTCTTGAGCGTCGACTGCTTGTTTTCTGACCGCTCACCTCCGCTTTCATCTTGCATACTCCTGAACCATCACATTTGTATTCCCGTTTGCATCTTGAGGCAACGAAGATTCGCTCTTGAATAGTTCGACAATGGAAGACGCAGCCAACTCATTTCCTCTCATGCAGTTTGCAGGCACTAACGATTTCAGTTCATCGGTACTGAGTGGACTCGCCGTTGCTGCCCCTGACACCAGTGTGGGGATAATATCCCATTGCTTGTGCAGAATGTCCAGACATGCTGGGGCTGCCAACGCATCGTGAACAGCGAGACAAACATGGTCGACCAGCGATTGTTCGGTCAAGTACTTCAGCAACATTTTCGTCTCTCGCTGCACAACTCCGTCAGCAATTTCCAGAACAAGGAAATCAGGACTTCCGATTGCCAAATTGGAAATGACAGTCTCACTTGCTGCACACAATTCTTCCTCCGCAACTTGGGCTGTTGACGATAGCCCGGCGTGGGTAAAGTCAAGAATTCTCGAAGCACCTGAATCATGCATTCGGACAATGT
>JAJDEL010000726.1 GCA_029259835.1 Planctomicrobium sp.
GACGCCGGTCTTTGTTACGACAAATGTGATACCGGTTTCGCCGGTGTTGGCCCGGTATGTTGGGGGAAGACGCCGGATGATTGGGTCGGTTGCGGCATGGGTGCTGCCGAGAGCGATTTCGCATGCGGCAAGATTGTCTTCAATCAAGTTTCCTCGGTCGGTGAGATGGCGGCCAACGTTGCTACTGCGGGAGGTTCTGGGGCTGCTTCCGGCGCAACGAAGACCGGCAAATTGGCGGCATTGAAAGAAAAATTCTCAAAAATGAAAGCCGCCTATGACAAAATCAAAAATATGGATGGGGTCAGGCAAGCAAAACAGGGCATTGACGCTGCCAAAGAGATCAATACTTACGTGACAATCGCGGGCCACGTCGAAACAACGGAAAACGCCACTGCAACTCTCGATTGATTTCATCGGATTCAGTCCTCTTGTTCCCAAACTCCGCTTCGCAAAGAGCCATTTGACGGACGGTTCCTCGTCCTTACTTCTCGGACTTAAACAATGGAAACGTTGACGACGGAACATGCGCTTCTTTCAAGATACGAGCCATTTCCTGCACAATTGGTGAATTCTCGTCAGCGATGTTGTGTGTTTCGCCTAAATCTTTGCTTAGATCGTAAAGTTCGACCGGGGCGCTGGGGTTCTTCTTGAGGTTGTTGCGAACGGCTTTCCATTTCCCTTTTCTCGCAGCCTGGCTTTTACCTCGCTCGCTGAATTCCCAGTAAAGATATTCGTGTTTATTCTGTTGACTCGAATGTCCTGTGAGTTCGGGAACCATCGAGATTCCGTCGATATTCTTTGGAGGCTCAATGCCTGCCAGTTCGCAAAAAGTCGGCAGCATGTCCCAGTGGGCGGAAATCAGATTCGACGTTGTTCCTGGTTCAATCTTTCCTTTCCATGTCGCTAAAAGTGGCGCTCGAATCCCACCTTCGTAGAGGTCTCGCTTGTGCCCTTTCAACGGACCGTTCGAGTTGAAGAATTCAGGGTTGTGTCCACCTTCTTTATGTGGACCATTGTCCGAAGTTAAGATGACAAGCGTGTTTTCTTCGAGGTCTAAATCTCGAATCAATTGTTGCAGTGCACCTATTTGTGAATCGAGTCGCGTCATCATCCCAGCGAACGCTGCGATGGGATTTGTCACCGTCGTTCCGGCGTATTTTCCGATGACGTTTTCAAACTCTGGGAACTTCTTCCGGAATGGCGTCTGTGAGTCTTCCGGGATTTGCATTGCCGCGTGTGGAACCGTCACTGGGAGGAAGAGGAAAAACGGCCGGTCTTTGTGATCGCGAATGAATTGGAGTGACTGTTGCATGATGAGATCATGGGCGTATGTTTTTCCGTCCAGGGAAACAACTTCATTATTCGACCACAGGTGATCCGGGTAATAGTTATGGGCCTGACGCTGGCAGTTGTACCCGTAGAAGACATCGAAGTGCTCGACGGGATCTGAAGGCGACCCTGGTGCTCCGAGCCCCCATTTTCCAAACATCCCGGTCTTATATCCAGACTTTTTGAGTAGTCGAGGAATCGTCACAACATTGGCAGGCATCGGAGCCTGACCTTCAGGTTTGACTTCCCTGTTCCCACGAACAACACAATGCCCGGTGTGCATTCCCGTCATCAATGAGCAACGAGTCGGCGCACAAACGGTGCTACCAGAGTAGTGCTGAGTGAACTTCATTCCGTTGGTTGCCATACTGTCAATGTTTGGCGTTTTAAATTTTGTTTGCCCGTAACAACTCAGGTCACCGTAACCAGCATCGTCCAGTAAGATGTAGACAATGTTCGGCTTCTCTGATCGATCTTCACCCCAGACAACAGGAGTCACTCTCAAGACAGGACTGGCGAACATCAAAATAAGCAGACAATAAAAACGCATTTGGATTTTCCTGAGTTCAATCAGTGAATGTGGGTTTTGTATTCGGCAAAGAGATCGCCAATCTCTAATTCGGAAGGTTAGCAATTTCGATGATGTGTCGGCTACTCCCGTAGGCGAAATCGCTCTCTCCGATTTTCTTGGTGAGCAACAATGGATACACTTTCAACGGTTTTGAACTTGTTGATCAGATGTGATCCACCGTGAGATTCAGCAATAGGAATTGAAAGATGTCATCGGTGCGTGTGATTGCTTCTGCAAATGGTCTTGAAGCGACTCGACTGGCTTATCAACAGATCACAAACGGAAGTGATGCTCTTTCGGCTGTTGTCGAGGGAGTCACTCTGGTCGAAGATGACCCCAACGAATTGACCGTTGGATATGGCGGATTACCGAACGAGCAAGGAGTCGTCGAACTCGATGCTGCCGTGATGCACGGACCAAGTCATCAGGCAGGTGGGGTTGCTGGACTGAAAAATATTCGTCACGCAGCGAGGTTGGCAAAGCTGGTTTTGGAACAAACAGACCATTCTCTATTGGTGGGCGAAGGAGCCGACGATTTCGCTCGGATTCAAGGATTCCCCGAAGAAAATCTATTAACGGAGAAGGCGCGAAAAATTTGGCTGTATTGGAAGCAAACGAACTCAATGCGAGATGACTGGCTCCCGCCACCACCGGATCAACTCGATGATGCTGTGAAAGAGTTCTTCAAATTTGTTGATGACCACGGACCTGCTCCAACGCATAATTACCAACGTAGTGAAGCAATCGATCGACCAACCGGAACGATTCATTGCTCTGCTGTTGATACACCTGGGGATCTCTCTTGTGTCACGACAACCAGCGGTCTTGCCTTTAAGATCCCAGGTCGTGTTGGGGATTCAGCTTTGATTGGTGCAGGACTCTATGTCGATAACAAGATCGGGAGTTGCGGTAGCACTGGACGGGGGGAAGAAAATATTCGCAACTGTTCTTCGTTCGCCGTTGTTGAACTCATGCGGAGCGGGATGTCTCCAGCCGAGGCGGGCCTCGAAGTATTGCGACGCCTCGTTGACCATGTCAGCGAACCACATTTGCTTGGGAAAGATGGGCGCCCGAACTTTGGGGTGAAGTTTTACGTCCTTGCCAAGTCCGGGGACTATGCAGGTGTATCACTCTGGGGACCAACGAGATTTGCCGTGAGCGACGATCAGGGAACGCGTCTTGAAGAATGTAAATATCTGTTCGAAAAGCCAGTCGTGAACCAGGATTGATTTCGAGATTCAGTTGATACAAAAAAAGCCGCGACGATGTCGCGGCTTTTGGTTCGAGCAGAGAGGCAATGCCTTATTCCTCTTTTTCTTCTTCGCCGCTGTCATCGGCTTCGCTGCTTGTTTCAACTTCGGGAGTTTCATCAGTTACAACGGTTTCTGATTCCTCAGTCGCTTCAGCCTCCGAAGCACCATCTTCTTCGTCATCAACAACGACAGGTGCGGTGCGTGTTGCTTTGATGCGATCTCGTTCTCCGACGAATTCAATCAGAGCCTGAGCACCTGCATCACCGAGGCGTGGTTTTGCGAGTCGCACGACACGAGTGTAACCGCCATCACGATCTTCGAAGCGTTCGGCGAGTTCATTGAACAAAATGTCGACAGCTTCTTTGTCTCGAAGCATAGCGAAGGCACGGCGTCGATAGTCGACTGCTGGAGCCATCGCACTTGCCCACTGTTGCCATTCGTTAGAAGTTCGCCACGTTTTCCACTCAGAACTGTTTCGCTCGGCAGTCGTTGCAAACTCGCCAGCTTTCGCTTCGTGCTTCTGAGCTTTCTTTGCCAGCGTGATCAGCTTTTCGATGAATGGGCGCAGTTCCTTCGCCTTCGCAACTGTTGTGATAATTCGGCCTTGAATTTTCGGGGTATTCTCAGCTTCGTCATCAGGTCGAACAGTCAGGATCAGGCTGGCAGCCATGTTCTTGAACATCGCTTTGCGATGACTGGCATTGCGGCCGAGCTTTCGGCCTTTCATTCTGTGTCGCATGGGTCTTCATCCAGTGTTTTATAGAACTGATCCTAAAACTCGATCTCAATCTTTCAGACGTTGGAAAATCGTCTGTTTCGAATTTTTTAGGACCGCTTCCAGCAAATTTCACGAAGAAGTGTTCGCATTTGCCGTACACCTCAAATGTACGGCAAAGCAGCACTTTCCGTTATAGTCGTGATCGCTCAGGCACTCGCATTCCGAGGCGAAGGCTGAGTTCATTCAATTGTTCGCGAACCTCGTCCAACGTTGTTTCGCCGAAGTTACGAACTGTGAGCAACTGATCTTCCGAGCGGGAGACAAGGTCTCGCACAGAGTTGATGCCTTCTGATTCCAGGCAGTTCGTTGCTCGAACCGACAGATTCAATTCTGCCAGAGAACGGTTGAGTTTTTCTTCCAGTTCGAGATCGATTGGCGAATAACCAGTCTGCTCGAGCATCCCTTTGAGACCAGCTTCCGGTGGAAGTTCTGGACCTGGTTCCTGGTAGTTGATGAACGGGTTGAGGTGCTTCCGCAAAATTTTGGAAGCTTCCACAAGCGCCATCTCAGGAGAGACTGTTCCGTCTGTCCAAATTTCGAGGGTCAGTTTATCGTAGTTTGTCCGTTGACCTACACGTGTGTCTTCCACACGGTATCTCACTCGTGTGACAGGCGAAAACGCTGCATCAAGCGGAATGATTCCGAGTTCAGGGCTACTTTCGTAGGCTTCTTTCGCAGAGACATAGCCGCGACCATTTTCAACAGTCAGCTCCATGCTCAACGGAACATCGTCAGTCATCGTCGCAATGATCATGTCTTTGTTGACCACTTCAACTTGATCGTCGGTGATGACATCCGCACCAGTCACAACACCTCGTTCGTGCTTCTCAATACGAAGAGTTTTGTTCGTACTACTGTGGTTTTTGACAACCAGTGATTTCAGGTTCAGGCAAATGTCAGTCACATCTTCAACGACGCCAGGAATTGTCGTGAATTCGTGCTGAACACTTCCAATTTTTACGCGGCTTATCGCGCTTCCTTCCAAACTGGAAAGGAGAATGCGACGCAGACTATTCGCTAAGGTGTGACCGAAACCTCGCTCGAACGGTTCAGCCGTAAAACAGCCGTAGGTGCTCGTGTAAGTTTCTCGGTCAGCATCAACGCGACTGGGAAGTTCAAGATTTCGCCAACGGATTCGCACCGTGCAGTCTCCTGTTCAAAGATTAAGCGGGTAATACAGGGGGTGTCCCATGAAAAATGGAAGTCGTATTACAATGCTATACAATGCTGTGTGATGACATTCGATGTCAAAATTCTGAGTTCAAATAATACTGAGATCAAACTCGTCGACGCTTACGTGGTCGGCAGCCGTTGTGTGGAAGTGGAGTCACATCTTCGATCGCCTTGATCGTGATTCCACCAACTTGAAGTCCGGTGATGGCACTTTCTCGACCAGAGCCTGGTCCCTTGACCTTCACTTCTAATTCACGAATTCCGAACTTGCGAGCACGGTCAGCACACGTTTCAGCTGCTCGTTGTGCGGCAAACGGTGTGCTTTTTCGGGAACCTTTGAAGCCAGAAGTTCCAGCTGATGCCCAACACAACACATCTCCATTCGCATCTGAAATCGAAACGATTGTGTTGTTGAATGTTGCTTTAATGTGAGCGATTCCGCGGTTCACATTACGTCGTGTTCGTTTTTTCTGCTTGGTCTTCGCCACGGAAGAACCCCTCAAATAAATGTGTTAAGAAGATAAACTGACAAACTGGATTTCAGCGAACCTGAATTCAAATGGACATCGCCTCCACCCTGCAGGATTAGTGCCGCATGTCCTTGACGCCTTTTTTACCAGCAACAGTTTTTTTGCCACCCTTCCTGGTACGGGCGTTGGTTTGTGTGTTTTGCCCACGCACAGGCATTCCTTTGCGGTGACGAACTCCTCGGTAGCATTGAACGGAACGGAGTCGAGAAATGTTCTCGTTCGTCTGCCGACGCAATTGCCCTTCAACGACATAGTCGGTGTCAAGCAAGTTGTTGATCCGTTGAATGTCGTCGTCGCTCATCTCGCGAGCGCGTCTTTGTGTTTCCAAACTTAACTTACGGCAAATTTCTACTGCCGTTTTTTCACCAATTCCGTGCAAATACTGCAAGGCAATATATGTTGGCTTTTCGTTGGGAATATCCACACCCAATACACGAGGCATGATAATGCTTCCTGGTTATGTTTTTGTTCGTACTTGCAACAATCGATATCGTTAAACGGCTATCGCAAAATATAGTTTCAGTCCGAGGACTAGCCCTGACGTTGCTTGTGTCGGGGATTGGCGGAGCAGATCACGTAGATCTTCCCCTTTCGGCGTACGACCTTACATTGATCACAAATACGCTTAACGCTTGAACGGACCTTCATTATTCCACTTACTCCGCGATTCAACTCCACGATTCATGACCTCAGTCGAGACCGGGAGCGCTGCTGAAATTCAAAGCGACGGAGTATAAGCAAGCACGCCCACTTTGAGCAAGTTACGGCCCAATATTTCGGAGTGAGTTGAAGTAGGGGTGTAACCGACTGCCAGTAATTGGGATACGTCGAAATTAGCAATGAGAAATGAAATTATTTCGTGAATTTCAGAAAAAACATCTGGTGCTGTAAAAAAACTGCAAATCATTTATTGGAAGTAACTTATGGCTTTGATGTCAACAACACCTCTTGGTGAGCAAGCCATTTGAGGAGCGAGCCATAAGGGCCACATCCTCGGTCCTAACATCCATAATAAGATTCTGCCTGAATTCCCGTTTTATCAACGACTCGCTGTGTTATTGCATCAACTTCAGCATTTGTCAGCGGTGCTGCGAAGCTTTCCGCTGGTTGTCGGGCAACGGTATATATCTGAACGAGTTTTAATTGCCCGCCGGAATCTTGGATTTCATTCAGTCGATTCAGAAATGCATCGATTTCCTGCTGTGGAGGCGATTCTCCAGAGACCTGCATGAAAAGGCTTTGAATGACGAGCGGGCGGATTCGTGAGGCATCCGTAATGTTGTCGAGAATACGCTGGAACGGAATTTTTGTCCGATCGACGAGATGAAAGTAGTCCTCTGTTCCTGCATCCAGTTTCGCCCAGACTTCCCCGTTGTTCTCATCAAGAATTTCGAGACCGCGCTTCACGACATCGCGGTGAAACATACTCGCATTTGTAATGAGCACCATCTTGACAGCATTCAAACTGTGCTTGGTTTTCAGCTCGGCGACTTGCTGAATGATTTCATCGAAGTTGCGATATGTCGTCGGTTCGCCATCGCCGGAGAAGGCAATGTCGTTAAGTCTTCTCAAATGCCCCGGAAGCGACGAAAATCGTTCGTCCTCGTAGATTTCTCCTGAAGTGATGAAACCGAACATCGAATCGAGTTCGCCGAGCAGTTGATCCATCTCGACGAATTTCGTCGTCGCTTCACTGCGGCGGTCAACCTGACAATAGATGCAATCAAAGTTGCAGACTTTGTCCGGGTTGAGGTTCACGCCAATCGAAATCCCCTTGCTTCGCCGAGAGACGACCGGATAGACGAACCGGTTCTGTTCGTACTGTCGAGGGTGGAATCGGTGTTGTTTCAACGGCTGTTCGGCTGGCATTGTGCATTCATGAAGAAGGACGTGTGACTTCATCTTACCTGTCTGGACTCAGAAAGCGAGATATTGTTCGCAGCGTATTTAAAAAGTACAGCGAATGAACGGCATCGAAACAATAGAAAACATGCTCTCTGGTTGAGTTCTACACGCAGACAATCCATACTCGTTTTCCTCGCTGCGCCCATTCCACGAATCTCCCACTTGGATCGAACAGATGAATCGATTTCCTCAATCGTCTCGCCGCGAATTTCTGAAACTCTCTGGAGTGACAGCTTGCTCAGCATTGGCACTCAACTTAGGGCTGAATCAATCCGCTGAAGTTCACGCGGCAGAACAAAAACCACGCTTGCTCGATTGCCATCTGCACATCAATCATTATGACAGATCCATTGCCGACACGATTCAGCACATGGATGCAACCGGCACCGAGAAGGCATTCATCCTTCCACTCGAAACCGGCGAAGGTGGAGTTTTGTTGCGTTCAGAAACGGTCTTGCATGCGTACCACCAGCACCCTGACCGAATCATTCCGTTCTGCCAGACCGACATTCGCCAACCTGACTGTATCGAACGTTTGCGAGCGTATCACAAGCTCGGCTGCCGTGGGATTGGTGAGCAGAAAGAACATCTTCCGCTGAATGACCGTCGTGTCGAGGCAGTCATCGCATTCTGCGACGAAGTCAACTGGCCGATCACGATTCACTTTCAGGATGGAAAGAACGGATACAACCAGGGACTCGCGGAGCATTTGGAAACATATTTGAAACGGTACAAAAAAGTCCGCATCATCGGGCATGCTCAAACATGGTGGGCCAACATCAGTGCGGATGTTCCTCCTGCTGAAAAATCGTTGTACCCGAAAGGCCCAGTGAAGGCAGGCGGACTACTTGACCGGCTGCTCTCGGAGTATCCGAACTTATACGCCGATATGTCCGCAGGCAGTGGCTTCGGAGCGCTCAGTCGAGACGAAGGCTTCACCGCCGGTTTCATTGAACGGCATCCGAATCAATTGCTCTTCGGCAGCGACTGTCCTTGTCGCGATGGACAGGGTGAAAACTTCAAAGGCAAGTGCTACAGCACGCAACTTCAGAAGTTCGTCAATCGTATTGTGAGCGATTCAAAAAATCGCGAGAACATCTTCTACAACAACGCGATTCATGCTCTCAACGGGGCATGAATTTAGAATGTGACCCGTTTAGCGACTCACTTCAAGTGCGTCAGCAACACAACAAAATTCAAAACAGAACAAGCAACAACAGACGACCAGCGATGAAATTAAGGTTTGAAATGAAATTACTCAGCACACTCATGCTTCTCAGTTGTGCATTCTTGAATGCTCCTGCACAGGCTCAAGATGCAATTCCTACGAAAGTCGATCACTCTGATTTGACTTACTTCCTCGATGCCGATGGAAAGCCGCAACCGATTCAAACTGTTGAAGATTGGCAGAAACGTCGCAAGCAGATTATCGCTGGCATGGAAGCAGCGATGGGACCGCTTCCGGACCGATCCAACCTGCCCGCCTTGAGTACAAAAGTTGTCGAACGTTCCGCAGGCAAGGGCTATCGCCGTGAGACCATCAGACTCAATACAGAAACCAGCGACACGATTCCGGCAGATGTCTACTACCCGGATCCACTCCCCAAAGGAAGGGTCCCCGGCGTTCTGGCACTGCATCCGACTGGTGCCCAAGGCAAGCGAATTGTCGCTGGCGATGGTCCACGACCGAATCGGCAGTACGCCCTCGAACTTGCACAGCGCGGGTATGTTGTCATCGCACCTGACTACCCATCGTTCGGAGATTACAAGGACTACGACTTCACCAACGATAAATACGTTTCCGGCAGCATGAAGGGCATCTTCAATCACATGCGTTGTGTTGATTTCCTGGCCGCTGACAAAAACGTCGATGCAACTCGCATCGGAGTCATTGGTCACTCACTAGGTGGTCACAATGCAATGTTCGTGAGTGTGTTTGACCAACGAATCGGCGTCACCGTTTCGAGTTGTGGTTGGACGCCGTTTCACGATTACTACGAAGGCAAGATCAAAGGCTGGACCAGTGATCGATACATGCCATTGCTCCGAGACAAGTATAACCTCGACCCAAACAAAGTTCCGTTCGACTTCTACGAAGTCGTTGCCGCGATGGCACCACGGGCGTTCTTTTCAAGTTCTCCCAAAGAAGACAGCAACTTTGAAATCAACGGCGTTAAGAAAGCAATGCCGCGAGCATTGGGGATTTATTCACTCTTCGGCGCGGAGAAGAACCTGCAAGTTCGTTACCCTGACTGCGACCATGACTTCCCGACCGAAACTCGCGAAGATGCCTACCGCTTCATCGATCAAACATTAAAGCACACTCCTCGCGGAACTTTGAATTACGCCGCCGAGCTGCCTCGCATCGCTGGCAAGTCGCCTGCGGAAGCGTTGAAAACGTTTGATCTTGTCGATGGTTTCAAGCTGGAACAAACCGCAGCCGAACCGCTCGTCACTGATCCGGTCGCAATGTCGTTCGACGAAAACGGACGTCTCTACGTTGTTGAAATGAAGGACTACTCCGAGGAGGACAAGGACCGCTTGGGGCAAGTCCGGCTGCTGACCGACACTGACAACGATGGAATCTTCGATAAGAGCGTCGTCTTCGCCGCCGACCTCTCTTGGCCGACCGCGATTATTTGTTCCAAAGGCGGCGTCTACGTCGGAGCCGCTCCGGATCTTTACTTTCTCAAAGATACCAGTGGCGACGGCAAAGCCGACGTGCGAGAAACGATCTTCACTGGTTTCCAACGCACTAACGTTCAAGGACTCGTGAACAGTTTTCGCTGGGGGCTCGACAATCGAATTCATGGTGCGACGAGTTCTTCCGGAGGCGTTGTGAAACGTGTTGGCGATGCGAATGACCCTGGAGTCAATTTACGTGGGCGTGACTTCTCATTCAGCCCACTGACTCACGACCTCAAGGCTGAAAGTGGTGGTGCTCAGCATGGGATGTCGTTTGACGACTGGGGTCGCAAATTTGTTTGTTCGAACAGCGATCATGCACAAATGGTGATGTACGACGACCGTGACATCGCCCGCAATGCCTCACTCAGAACATCCGGTCCGCGGACCCGCATCGCCGACGATGGCGGTCAGGCACCTGTTTTCCGAACGAGTCAAGTCGAACCGTGGCGCATTGTTCGTACGCGGCTGCGAGTTTCAAAACAAGTTCGCGGAGTTGTCGAAGGTGGCGGCAGACCTGCAGGTTACTTCACAGGCGCAACAGGCATCACGATTTTCCGTGGCGATGCCTGGGGTGAAGCAGCGAAAGGGACAGTATTCGTCGGCGACGTTGGTAGCAACATCGTGCATCGCAAGAAGCTCACACCGAAAGGGGCAACTTTTGTTGCCTCGCGAATTGATGACAATCGCGAGTTTTTAAGATCCAGTGATGTCTGGTTCCGACCGGTTCAGTTCTCGAATGCTCCGGATGGATGCCTGCATGTTCTTGACATGTGCCGCGAAACGATTGAGCACCCGAAAAGTCTCCCGCCAGAAATCAAACAACACCTCGACCTCACTAGCGGTCGCGACCGGGGTCGGCTGTACCGCGTGATTCCTGCAGGCGGAGTGAAGCCGCGTGACATTCAGCTTGGTCATCTCACTTCGAAAGAACTGGTCCCGTTTCTCGATCATACAAACGTCTGGCATCGCGCCACAGCGAGTCGGTTGATCTACGAACGTCAGGATAGCTCCGTTGTTCCCGCAATCATCAAACTCGCAGCCAATGCCAAAACGCCGCAAGGAAAAGTGCATGCTCTTGCTGTCCTCGACAGCATCGGGGAGTTGCCGATGCAATCGTTGAAAACCGCAATTCAGGATAGTTCTCCGAGAGTTCGTGAAGTCGCAGTACGGCTTGCCAGGCACCACAAAGAGGTCCAGCAACTCAGCGACACGTTGGTGAAACTTACCGATGACGCCGACGCTCGCGTCCGCTACGAGTTGGCTTTCACCGCAGGCTCACTAGCCATTGAACCGAAAGCGGCAATACTCACAAAGCTCCTCACGAAGGATGGAGCTGATCCCTGGACGATGGTGGCGTCATTGAGTTCGCTCAACGATGGCATTGATGTGGTGTTCTCGAAAATGATTTCTGCTGACCAGCCTGCAAACGCAAATATTCTGTTTCGATTGTTCGGACAACTCGCGGCTCAGTCATCAAATGACGCGGTCGTGACCGCCTTAAAAGAAGTCTCGAAACTCCCTGCGAGTCAGTCGTCGTTGAAAGCGCTGCTTGTCACGACCGCCCTTCAAGTGAAGCCGGCATTGCGATCACAGATCGCGTCAGGTGACTTGAAGCAGGTTGTGGAAGGTGTTCTCAAGAACGCACGTTCGGTGGCCTTCAACTCAGACGCATCCGCTTCCGCACGTGTGCAGGCGATTAACACGCTGAAGCTTTCCAAGCAACAAAGCGATGTTGACCAACTTCTGGAATTGCCAGGCACGAATGAATCGCAACAGGTCCAGTCGGCAGCCATAAGTACGCTCGCCTCCATTGATTTCAACCATCTCGCAACAGAACTGCTCGATCGCTGGCAAAGCCTTAGCCCGAGTATACGCATGCAAGCAGAAGAAGCTCTCTTCGGTCGTTCCGCCGGAACAGAACTGGTCCTCGGCTCACTGGAATCAGGTCAACTGAACCTTTCTGATGTCAGCCGCGTCCGGTTGCAGGCTTTGGAAAAATCGAAGAATGCGAAGTTGCAAAAGCGAGTGAAAGAGCTTCTCAAGAACTCCAGCCGTCCAAATCGAACTGCTGTGATTGAAAAATTCAAAGCGGCTTTGGACCTCAGTGGAAACTCAGGACGCGGACGACAGGTCTTCCTGAAGAACTGCTCGACCTGCCATCGTCTCAACAGTGAAGGCACCGAGATCGGCCCGAACCTCGCAACGATCCAGAATCGCGGCGCCGACACGATTCTGTTCAACGTTCTCGATCCGAATCGCGAAGTGAATCCGAAGTATGTGAACTATCTGGTCCTGATGGAGTCCGGAAAAACCCACACCGGCATGATCGCCGACGAAACCGCAACGTCTGTCACTTTGCTGCGAGCAGAAAAGAAAACCGACATCCTGCTCCGCAAAGAAATCGAAGAAATGCGCAGCTCCGGCCTGTCCATCATGCCTGAAGGATTAGAAAAAGAAATCACCATCCCGATGATGGCGGATTTGATCGCATACTTATTGTCGATCAAATAGCGCCTTCGGCAGACTTGTTGGATGGAGCCCAAACTCCGGTTTTAAAGCCCGTACTTCATTCTCTCTATTAGGCAATGCTCGCTATTCAGCTCAGCGAATTTCAACTTGGCATTTTAAATTTACTTGAACGCAACTTGCCATTGACGCTTCGGCTTTGCTCACTCTAGAAGCAGGTGAGAGAAGTACCTGATTGGGTTGCGTCATGGAATATGGTCTTCTGAAATGCTGTTCAATCTCCCAGGCGGCATGTCTAGTGGTGTTGCTGAGTTGTGGGAGTTGGTTGACCAAGATTTCTGCCGATGAAATCCCACCCTCCAGGAAGGTTGTACCGGCAGAGTTTGCCGGTAGCAGTGAAGAAGCGACCCAATCGGATTTGGACCTGAGTATTGATTTTGGGGCGGGTTCACTGAAACCATCAGAGTATTTGAAATCCTCTGATGAGCCAGTGAAGCAGCCTCTGCTGGCTCCTTCCAATCCGGTTGTGGAAGAGACTGAAATCCCGCCAGCGCCGGAATCCCCTGCTCTCGTTCCAGATGTCTCAGCCTCCCGAATTCCAGAGAGCGGTCAGGAGGTTGATCTCCAACCGCCGACAGTCGACGAGGTGATTGAAGAGGAAGCACCGAATTGGGTGAATCCGTTGGTCGACAATCACGCGTTTCTGTGGCATGAAGTGAAAAGCGATGTCGAGATTCTCCCTCGTGGCAGCAGCGGATTCGGGATGACTTCTCTCACATTCTCCGGTGTCAGCTTCGGCGATGATGGTCCCATTTGGGGTGGAGGGAAATTTGACTGGCATTTTTTGAGCGGACCAAGACATGTGGACGTTCGCTCTCAGACGTACGACTTCGCATATGAAGTGAATTTCGCAACACAACTCAACCAGACGTGGGGCTTGCACTTAATGCTGACCCCCACGCTATCAACTGACATGGACAACAAAACCAGTGATGTTTTTCGATTCATCGGAGGCGGTCTTGTTTCTCATCAATCTTCAGAAGGAATCGTTTGGCTCGGCGGCGTCATGTTTCTTGATCGCCCAGACATTCCGGTCATTCCCATTGGTGGCCTGAGAATCTATGACGGCAATGTCGAGTTGGATCTCGTCATCCCTCGGCCTCGTATCGCCTGGAAAAATTCAACGGACGAAGAAGGTGACGAACACTGGTTCTACTTAGCTGGTGAGCTTGGTGGTGGTTCCTGGGCCATCGAGCGGGAACTCAACCGAAAAGATGTTTTGAGTTACCGCGACTACCGTCTCGTGGCTGGCATCGAATCGAAGTCGATTGACGGCGGACGATCAGTTGCAGAAGTTGGCTGGGTGTTCCACAGGAAGTTGCACTTCAAACGCTTCGGTGGCAGTACCGATATCGGAGACACAGCCATCATCCGTTGCGGATTAACGTATTAACCTTGGGCGACTCTCGCAATTTCATCGGAAGCCGTTTCTGTTTCACTGGATGCTATCTTTGGCATAGAACACCAACGCAGCCATATTCCCGAAAGGAAGAGTATCACGACCGGGAAGTCAACTTGCGTGAACGTAGAAAGCATCAGTCGGTGTCCGAAGTGCTTTTGGAATTCTGGTTTCACGAAACGGAACCAGTGGAAGTATTCGTAGACAACAATTGCAAATAAGCCAGTCAGGGAAACGACCAGCAGCGTGTTCGCAGTAATCCTGACGACTCGCCGGGAGAGTGTTCTGTCGCTCCAAAGCAGAATCGGCAGCAGCACCAGCGCCCAAACTCCCTGACAAGATGCAACAGCGGCCAGCGGGGGAGAGCATCCCCACACTCCGCAGACCGCATGGTCCCATTCCCCTGTCATGTTGCGAATACTCAAAACCAACAACACCGCGCAGGTCCACGCCGTCGCTAACAAGACGAAGCGAATCAGCGTGCGATAGCGAGTTTGCGGCATAGTGATCTGTTCCTGGAAGTGAAGCACGAGCCATTTTCGCTTCAATAAGCAAGGTGAATCAGTGAGATTACGAACAGTTTATGCTGAGATTGAGTATAATCGGTTCGGGATAGCGTTTGGGGAATTTATGGATCGGATCGTACATAAAGTTGTTTACGGCGCTCTGTTTGGTGGAGCAATTGCGACCATTCCTGCGATCTTGATGGGGGCAATGATCATTTTAGGTGATTCCCACCCAGAGGATCGCGAAGAGGATCTTGTGCAACTCCCTGTCGTTTTTATGTTTTGTAGCGTGCCGGGAATCATCGTTGGTGGCCTGGCTGGTGTTGCTTCAAGTGTCTCTGAAACAGCGATTCCTTTTTTACGATGCTGCGGTATTATTGGATCGGTGGCGCTGATTGTTCGCTTGGTCACCAATCCATATAAGTTTCAGTCACCCACTCTTTCGTTCATTTTTACACTCACCGCTGTGATGATGACCACAGCAGTTCTAGTTTGGGTGGGGCGTCACAAGAAAGCACCTTCTTAGCGTGAAGACTTTCTGGCGTCGTGTTTGCAATAATTCTTGTCGGAGGAGAGAAACTGTGGCTGTCGCACCTGCCCCCATTCTCAAAGCAGGTTTGCAAACGCTTCACTTTGCAATGGTTTGCTGTCGCAACTGGACATTGCGAGACGATGTTCCCATGAAAATGATTAACAATTTAATGGAAGCTATTCATGAGGTTCCTGAATTCCTCGCCGATTGGGACCGCCCTGGTTCTGGTATGGACGCCTTGCTATTGCACTTGTCGTGTTTCGATGCAGGCAGATGGAAAAAAACAATGGCAAAGAGCATGTGTTGGTTCCTGACTTCGTGATAATTTTCCAGGATCGGCTGGAGCACTTGACCTGTGAGTAATTTGTCGCCGCGCAATAAACTCGCATAGAAATTGTGAGCATGGATGTCTCCCTGTACCTGCAAAAAAAGCCGAGTTCGCTTTCACGCAAAACACGTGAAGAGAACTCGGCTGTAAATTTTTGCTGGTGAAGCGGCTACGCGAGTGCCAGTTGTTTTTCTTTTGCTTCCGCAATCAGTTCTTCGCGGAAAGCGATTTCGCCGCGGGCGATGCGGACATCCTTAGGCGCTTCGATTCCGAGTTTGACTCGACCGTTGCCGTTGGAGATGACCTTCAGAACAATGTTGTCCCCGATGACAATCTCTTCGTTTGCTTTGCGTGTGATGACTAACATAATGCTCGTCCTTGTATTGTTGTCGCCATGCGTTTCTGTTGCACGGCATATTTATATGGGAAGTCTAGTGCTCAAACCGTGTGACAATTCACAAGTAAATGTGAATTATTGATGAAGAGTGACTGAAACCAAGTTCTAATGTGTAAACCCCGAGTTCGACCGGTGGTTCTGAAATAGATTTAGAAGTTGATTGTGCACTTCATTTCGCGACTGACATCATCGTTGGGCAAGTGGCGGTGAGCAAAAAAGCAAGAACGATGTTCGCGCAGATTAGCAAGAGAGCGACAAAAACGAGGAACCGTCCGCCAGTTGGAATAACCAACTGAACGCAGCAATCCATGCTTTCGTCGTTTCGTCTTCATGACCATCACAAACAAAGTTAGGGATCAATCCCAAACACCGTGACTCGAACAACAGCCGTATTAAACACCAAGGTCCATGTTATTCAAGATTTATTCAGAAACTTCTCAACTCTTGAAAACTGCCGTCTCAAAAGTGGAGACAAACTCAATTTTTGCGGCGGAGATCATCAATTATAAGTGTTCTACACTGACTCCGTGGTAATCGAAACAATGGTATACAAACGTTCCTATGACGTCAATGGTTTTCTTCGAAAATTTCTGAATTCATGGAAGCTGACGAATTCGGAGGTTTCTGAATTCAACCGGTGAGCCTTCGGCTTCCAGGCAGAGATAGCCTGATCTTGGATTACATTCGTTGCCGCCGGAGACTTCTTCACCGTTGACCCAAAGCCGGACTTCTCCGTTGATTGCGCGGACGTAGTAGTGGTTCCATTGGTCGACACCCTTGCTCAAATTCTTTCTGGGAAAGCTGCGGCGACCGTTTGGACTGATTGGTTCGAACGGCTTCATTGTTGATTTGCCCACGGCGAAGACATCTCCATTCGTGGTGAACCAATCGGAGTCTTTACCGGTGCGTTCTTTGAACCGCGTGGCATATCCGTGATCGAGAACCTGAACTTCAATTCCCCCAGAGGGGAGTTTGTTTGGCGGGAGATCAACGAGCGCTTCTTCTGGTACCCAAACGAACGATCCAGAATTCCCTGCCGATTTACGATGGCACCATTCGTAGACGAGTTCAAAGTTTGTGTACTCCTGTTTCGAACGAATCACGCCGATTGGCTTGCCTGTGCAGAAGATGATTCCATCCTTAAAGACCCAGGTTTCTTCATCCCCGTTGACATCAACGAAATCCTTTTCGCCGAGCGCTTTCCAACCAGGGCCGTTGCCATCCACAAATGCCTTCGGCAGAACTTCTTCTGCAACAGCAAGTGAAGAACCTAAAACGAAGAGTGAGAAGAAAAGTCCGCGGATACGCATCGTGAATCCTCAATGATGAAAGGTTGTTGGCTTCGAAAAGAATGGAATTAACGCATAATCGGAACTCCGATCATGGATCCGTTGAAAACCATTTTGTTATCAACAAAGCCTTGGAAATCGAATTCGGCGAGGCGTTTTATTTTCACTTTTGTACAACGGACACAAATGACGAGTCGGCAACCGGGACTGACGGGTCGCCGAAAACGGACATCATTCATGCCGCCAAATCCGAGAAAATCTCCCGCTTCGAGAAGGTCGTATTTTCGTGCATAGAAGCCAGCAAGTTGGGCTGAAGCTTCACATTGAATGACTCCTGGCATCAGCGGGAAACCGGGCATGTGTCCACGAATCCAGAATTCTTCGTCGCTGACGTCTTTGTAGCCGACAAGCCCGTGATTCTCACGATCAACATGGACAACACCAGAGAGTTGCTCCATTTCATGTCGTTGAGGATTCACCTTCCGGACTTCTTCGAGATTGAACAAAGGCTCATCAAAATTGTATTGTGCGTAATCGTAAAGTGGCTTTGCCGGCATGCTGCTTTCCGTAGGAGTAATTTGTCGGAGAATCTGTAGTACCGAGACGATATGTCTCGCTTCTGTGTTGCTTGAGTTGATGATCAACGAAAGGAGAAAACGCGTTAGCCTCGAACGATTTCTTGAACTTGTGATATTTTGGAAATGAGACGATCTGGTTTGAGTTCCGGGTCGCGGACGTCACTGCCAGTCACATGGCATGATGCTTTGTCCGCAGCGAACAGGGCTGTGCGAAATCCATGTTTTTTCGCCGCGGCTAGATCGTCCTTTAAACGGTGGCTGACATGCAAGACTTCTTCAGGCTGAATTCCAATCTTACCGAAGGACTCGACCGCAGACGCATAAAAAGAGGGCGATGGTTTAATGAGTTGAATCTGATAAGAAAGCGTCATGCACTCCGCCGACAGAACTTCAGCGAGTGAAGAAACTCCTCCTTGTTGCTTGAGAGCAAACAGGGATTGCGGGAGGGTGAAAGCTTGTGCGTCGGCCAGCAATCCCTGCCGAACTCCAAGTGAAGTCAATTCTGCGAGTGTATCTCTTGCTCCGTCGGCAGCCTGAACCCCTTGCAGACTGGCATGGAAAAAGTATGCGACCTTAGCGGCGAAATCATCGAGGTCGCCATACAAACCCTCGTCGTACCTGTATTCTTTCTTTTGCAGTCGCTCGATGATTTTTTTCCAAAGTATTGCAGAGTCGATTTCGGGGAAATCGCCTTTACGTTTCGTCGATTTCA
>JAJDEL010000727.1 GCA_029259835.1 Planctomicrobium sp.
CGATCAACTGGAATCGAATCAGGGACAGGAAAAACAGTCGGTGCTTGAACTGTATTCCGTACGCACCGCAAACCCTGACGAGCTACTCACCACGATACAGCTTGTCGCTCCAGCCGGACAGTTTCGGTACGACGCTCAAAGCAAGAAGCTCGTTGCCTGGGCAACGAAAACCGACCAGCAACGCATCACCGATTCCTTACTCAAGCTGGCGGCTCGATCTCAGGATGGTGGACCTGCTCAGTTGGAAGTCTATCCGCTGGAGAAAATCGATCCGAGTGCCGTACAAACACTCGTACAACTTTTACTTCCTGAAGTAAAGGTCACGCTGGACACGAAAACGAGAAGCCTGATTGTGATCGGCACACTGGCAGATCATCAGGCAATTCTCTCTCTGATTGATCAACTCAAACCGCAAATCGAAAACCAACAGAAACCGGAATTGCGGACCTATCCGGTTTCACCTCCCGTTGCAGCGACCATCTCAACGGTCCTTGCGTCTGTCGTTCCCGAGGCGACGATCACCGTCGACTCCGAGAATGATCGACTTCTTGTCATCGCTCCACCAGAACAACAAGAATTTGTGGCAAAAACGATTGAGCAACTGCAAGAAAATTTAACTGCCACCCAGAAGCAACTCGAAATCTACGATGCGCGCGGTGTCGATTCGACCAGTGTGACAGCACTACTGCTCACGTTGGCTCCACAAGCACAGTTGACTTTGAATGCCGCCAACGAGCAGTTTCTAGTCATCGCTTCTGATGCTGATCACGCAGTCGTTGAGAATGTGCTCAAGCAAGTCACAGCAGGTGCAGAGCCAACGGATGCGGCATTGAAATCGTACCCACTGCAAGCCAAAGTCGAGATCACCACCATCACAACGCTGCTGACCGGACTTGTCCCCAAAGCGACAGTCACGCCGGATGCCACCAATCGTCGCTTGCTGATCACTGCCACGGAGAAAGATCACGCGGTCATCGCTCAGGTCATTGATCAGGTCTCGCAAGACGCCGGTGGCGCGATGCCTGAACTTCGTTTTTATCCACTGGAAAAAGCCACTGGTTCGTCTGCGATCACGATTCTCCAAGCGATGTTTCCGACCTCTCAAATCTCGTTTGAGGAAGCAGCGCGACGACTCTCGATTGTCGCTGAAGCAACGGATCATCTCGCAATTGCAGAAACGCTCAAAAAACTCGAACAGTCAG
This sequence comes from Planctomicrobium sp., assembly GCA_029259835.1. Lineage (GTDB taxonomy): Bacteria > Planctomycetota > Planctomycetia > Planctomycetales > Planctomycetaceae > Thalassoglobus. The sequence goes on from JAJDEL010000727.1 coordinate 1,203, forward strand.
CCCCTGTTCAAGAACGAAGTACGCTCAAAATTTATGACGTCAACACAGCACAACGACTACGGTTCACGAGTCTGATTACTGCGCTGACGACAGAACTGCCAGGCATGCAAGTGCTGACCGATACACAACCGGGTGAAATGACCGTTTGGGCGAAGCCGTCTCAGCATGAAATTGTCGCTGAGATCATGACGCAACTTCAGAAGGAAGTTCCCCCGGATCAAAAGGCGAAATTGATCGTCTATCCCATTTTGCACGTTGGACCGACCAGTGTTTCGGAGGTGCTGACTGAGTTGTTCCTCGATGCAAAAATCACTGCCGATGAAAAAGGCTCGCGATTATTGATCCATGCGAAACCGAAACTGCACGAGACGATTCGCGCTGCCATCGAACAGCTTGATACCGATGTACCGGTTGAAAAGGAAATCAAACTAATGGTCTATCCGATCAAAGGAATTGATCCAATCGCCGCACTGCAACTGATTACATCCGAACTGCCCGAAGTTATTGTCATTCAAGACACCACAGCCCAATCGCTGATTGTCCGGGCAAAAATCAAAGAACATGAAGAAATTGTAGAACTACTCGACGCATTACAAGTCGCTTCATCCACGACATCAAAGCGGACAATTGTTGTTTATCCGATGGTTTCGGAAACGTACAACTCTTACCTGACATCCTTCTGGGTCAGCGCATTTCCCAAGGCGAATATCGTTGTCGATCCGATCTCGAAAACGATGATGGTACTCGCCAGCAGTGATGATCACGAAAGCATTCGTTCCACTGTCGGAGAAATGTCACTCGTTGCAAAAAGCGAAAACGCCGCGACACTGAAGTCGTATCTCGTTGGCAACAGTGATCGTACTGGCCTGCTCAACATTCTTACTCAAGCGGTTCCGAAAGCGAAGGTTGTTTTCTCCGGCGAAGACTTACTCGCCTGGTCAAGTGCGGCAGACCACCTGCTAATCAAGAGTATCACGGATGGACTCAACGGTTTCGATGGTGTCGAGAAATCCGTCGCGGTCTTTGATCTTGGGCTGGTTCCTTCTGCGACGGCACAAAGTGTTCTTGCCGATGCTGCACCAGGAATTCAGTTTTTGGTCGGAAGTCAGGGGAAGTCGTTGATCGCTCGCGTTGATGAAGAGACAAAACTGCGAGTTCAGAAGACTCTGGAACAACTGTCTCAGTCCCCAGCATCAGGACAAATGAAGACGTTGAAGTTCTATGAGATTGACTCCATCGGCGGTCCAGAAGCCAGAACAGTGCTGACCGCAACGGTTCCTGAAGTCAGCTTCACCGCAACTGCCGACGGGAAACGATTGCTCGCAATTGTCTCCGATGCTGAACACCAGCAGATTGAATCAACTCTCAAGCAAATTTCCGAAGAAAAACCGTTCGCTGCAAAACGAAAACTGGTGATCTATTCGATTCGCGATTTAGGATCGAGCGCGGCATCAGTTCTGTCTAGATCAGTCCCTGGCGCCAGCATCGACGCAGGTGCCAAAGCGGATCAGATTTTTGTCGTGGCGACAGAAGCAGAACATGCGGAACTCAATCTCATTCTGAATCAACTGAAAGCGAATAAGTCGACACCGAAAGCGAAGACGCTTGCCGTTTACAAAATCGTTGGCACGGAGCCATCGACCGTACTTGGGGTTCTTCAGCCTTTAGTGGGGGGTGAGGTACTCCTCACCGTGGACACGACCGGGCGGCAACTTTTTGTACGTGCCACGGCAGACCTGCAACTCAAAGCGAAAGGTGTGATCGAACAGGTTCTACAAGGGTTGAAACCTGGGAACAATCTGGACACGAAAACTTATTTCATCGGTTCTTCCAATGCAGACGAAGCTCAGGAAGTTCTGCTGGCGTTGTATCCCGATGCAACGATCGTGACCGATTCAGATCGAAAACTCATTGTGGCGACTGCAACACCTGAGCAACACATTATGATTGAGAAAATCGCCAAGCAAATTGAAGGTTCCAGCCTGGATGAGGACGCGGCCTTTCCTGTCGTTTACAAAACAAATCATGTGCAAGTGGACGACTTGGAGGACATTCTAAGCAATCTTTACACTTCCAGATTTGACCGAATCAAAGTTGCCGTGAACGACCAGACCGGTCGGCTAATTGTCGTCGCCCGCAAGAAGCAGCACGAAACAATCAAGAACCTCATCACCCAGTACGACAGCGAAACGATTCAGCAAGAGCCGCTGGAACTGGAAGTTTATCGCGTTGCGCCACTGGAAGGGCTAACGGTTCAAGCGGCATTGGAACCGCTGGTTTCCAGCCGCGTGAAAATCTCGGCACCTCGAAG
>JAJDEL010000728.1 GCA_029259835.1 Planctomicrobium sp.
AACTTCTTTCGGCTCCAGAGCGTCATCTGCGCTGCAACCCGACACTGACGCAATTCATTGTCGATTCAAATTTCGAGCCTGTCATTGCAGAAGGTGCCTTCTCGAAAACGGAACTTGATCCGGTCGATGTTCAATCCAGAGAAGAACTTGTGACACGTGGATGGAAGCGCTTACAGGAAGTTCGGTCGCTGGGAATTCCAATTAGCGAATATCCGTTGGAAGAATTCCGTTCTGGAGAGAAGTGAAACAAGACTCCTGGCTTTTTTGAAAACCGGGCTGCTGATTCTCCTTAAAAATCAATGCGATTCGAGTTCGATTTAAGATGGTAATCCGCGTTCAAGTGTTCTCAGCTATGGCAACCGCTCCTTGTAAGCTGGAATCCGCCAGATCGCTCTGATACGCTACAGACCGAGCAGTTTAACTGCACTAAAACTCACTGACTGTATGGACTTAAGGTCGATTCTATGGCAACCGCGATTGCACAACCGATTGCTGGTGTTTCTGCAAATCGAGAATCTGAAATTGAAGTGATCTATCCTGCCATCGCCGGAGGATTTCTAGGCGGAATTATCGGGAATGTCATGGGGATCGCCGCTGGTGTTCCTTCCGGAAAAGGGATTGCTGGAACTGTCCTGCTGGCGGTCCAATTGACATTGTATGTTGCGCTCGGGGCGGCTTGCATCCCTCTCGTATTGCTGGCGTATGTCTTTAACAAGGTCCTTGGCTACTCATATGTTTTGACGAATCGGTCTGTTCTACAGCGCAGTTTCTTAGGCGGATCATTGCACAGTCAAGTTGCCCTGGGTGAGATCTCCGACATTGAAATTACAACTGAATCTGGTTACGAATTTCATAGAGTTGGAGATTTGAACCTCCAAAACGCACAAGGTACGACGCTGATGACAATTACGGCGATTCCATATCCTGAACGCCTGTGCCAAATCATCTTTGATGCCCGTGAAGCCCGAGTTCAATCAGACGAATCTCTCGCAACCATTCAGGCACGTGGCTGAGACGACTGTTTCGCCCTGTATTTGCACTGTGCAGCTCACACGCAGGCAGCAACGATCAACATATCATAATGTTTTGGTCTTGGAACTGGTAATTTCCGCAAGATCGTTGACACCCGCAAGGTTTGCGCAGTATTCCTATCCTATATGAAGTGAAAAGTTATTCCGGCAGATATGGAAATCCCGGTACACAGCCAAGACGGCCATGTCTACGGTTGATGTGTGAATAATGTTTGTTCACACAAACCAGCGAAACAAATGAGGGAAACGAAAATGAAAAAGTACATGACATTGGCTCTGTTAGTTGGAGCTACCACAATTGCAAATGGTCGCGAGCCGATTTTGGTTCCAACAGTTGCTCCAGGAACGGCAATCGTTCATCAGGCGGACTACTCACCAACCGCAGCAGACGATGAGTTAGTTCCAGTGCCAGTCGGCAGTTCAGTTGGAGTTGTCGTTTGCGACGCTTGTGATGCTGGTGGCATCGAGTTGTTCCGAAATGTGCGAGTCGTTCAGTCTCGCAAGATTCACCCATGTGCGGTTTCAAAAATCGTTCAGGTTCCAAATCCCTGCTACGACCCTTGCAATCCTTGCTGCGAATCACCTTGTGTGTTCGTAGAAATTTGCATCCCACCTTGTGCCTGCGAAGAAGTCTGTAGCAGCAGAAACGGACGACGCACTAAGTTCGATTACGGCAAATACGCTGTGAAAGTCACAGCCCGTCGTGGAACGCTGATCATCAACTACGACAGCTAGTCGACGAAGTGATTGGTAAACAATCAAAGCCGCGACCTCATCAGGTCGCGGCTATTTTATTTGGTCTGCCGTACACCTAAAGTGTACGGCAAAACGTTTATTAAACTCATTCAGTCTTCGCAGCTTCAGCGCAAGCGAGTTTCATCCAGTGCAAGGCAAGCCGCAAGTTTGCCTGGGTCCAGAGTAGCGGGCAGATGTCGTTGGGGATCCATTCCCCTTCTTCGAGGAAGTACGATTCCGGGCAACGATAAGCTGCAAATCGAGAATTGGCAGTAGTCAGTTGAGCGAGAGAGCGTTTTAAGTGCGCGATCTGTAACTCTCGGTCTTCATTCGAGCCATGTTCGAGAAAACGCTTGCCATAGATGACCGAAAGAGTCGGGTCGAAAATGCACCACTGCGCTTCCTGGTTCTTCTTGAGCAGCGCATCTCGCTGTGAAATGTCTTCGCTGAAGTCGGTGGTTCGTTTTTCGGCTGAGAGCAGCGAGCGGTAGTCGGCACACCAGTAGGAATCTCCGATGTAGCGCTTGATGCCGATTGGCTCCATTAAGTTGTTGCGAACATCTTCAGCAATTTGGGCAGTCATCTCTTCGCAAACAACCTCAAATGGATAGCAAAGAAACAACAGCGCCGCGTCGTAGCGGCGATTTTGCGATGGATCTGGTTGCACACATTCCGCTGGCAGGATTTCGTCGAGAGCATCTGCTCCATTCTTGATGCAGTCGACAAGAAGAGGTTGAGCGAGTGAATCAAGCTGTACCGCCGTTTCTTCCAGCCAGGCGTTCAACTCTCGCAAGCCTGCGACAACACAGCCGACGCTGCTGGATTCGATCTTCTTTGTTTCTTCCCAATGTCCGCTGTCTTCGTCCTGCCAGTATTCAATTTTGTGGAAGTACCGGACCAAGAGTGAAAGGAGATCGAGGATTTGCTCGTCAGGTTCGATGTCTCTTGCGCGAAGCAGTTTACAGATGAGCCAAAGTAGCCCGCCGAGGGCATCGTTCTGAGAGTGTGCCCAGTCCTCATCGTTCTCCGTAAGTGATTCTCCATCAAACCGAATATGTGGCCGGCTTTGTGCATCCGGTGGATCGGTCTTGCCATCAATGATGTCGACGAATTTGTGTCGAAATTTTGCATAGAAAGTGATGAATGCTTGAACGGCATCGATCACGACGTTTCTTTCACCGATGACCCAGAGTGCATGGGCTACGTGGATATTGTCACGTACCCAGACGTTTTGATAGCCAGTCAGGCGAAACTCAGAGCTATCAGCGGCAGCCGCAGAAAAGAGACCAGTTGAAAGTGTCGGGAAATTGAAGGTTCCCTGTTCGGTGAGGAAGTCGACGATTTCGTCGATATCCTTGGTCGTCGGATTTTCAGTAATCCACTCTTCTGGTGGTAATGCGGTTCCGACTGTCATTTCGCAATTCCCTCCTGAGAAATGACTTCGTGAGAAATGAAAGTGCCGTTGTCTGTTGTTTCACCGCACACTTAAAGTGTGCGGTGAAACATTTGACAAACTCTACTTCTTGTAGTCGCCGATTGCCGGGGCTTTGGGCTGTGCATCAGGACCGAAGTAGCGAAGACCGACGAGTGGTTCTTTGCCGGTGTTTTCGTAAGTGACTCCTTCGCCAGCTTTCTTCGCAGTCACGAAGACTTCATCTTAGGTCATCGCTCCAAAGTGAATCATCACTGGTGATTGCAGGATCATGCTCTCGACAGTTCCACTTCCCTGAACAGTGATCCAGGCGTAAGCTCCACCGTCGCTGATTGTGCACTTCGCACCTGGTTGGAGTGTCAATTCTTTTGCCGTGAAGAGTTGTTCGCCATCAACTTTTCCGTAGACAATCCATTTATCAACCCAGCCATCTCCTTCTTCGGAAATGATCGGTTCGAGGTAGTTGGAGTCTTTGAAGTCCGGGTCGACGTTTTTGTCCCAGTCGAGTGCTTCGACGAGATAGGCATTATCGTCGTGGTGTTCTTCCGGGAAGTCTTTCGTCAACAACGCACGAGGGACTTCGCGTCCTTCGACGAGGTTCTGGTACATTCCGAACACGTCGCTTCCCCATTGTGGTTCGTAGGTGACTAAAGAGCCAGGTGCGTGGAGAACACACGGTGGGATGAGCCAGCCAGTGCCGGGCTTGAGCCGGTAGGCTTTCGAAAGATCAAGAATGCCGTTGTCGCCAGCGTTCCAACGGTCGAGGCAATCGATCACGTCTTGTTTTGTTGTTCCTGGTTCCAGTCCCATGAACGTGTAAGGGAAGTTGTTCCCGATCGCGTTCATTTGCGGCGGGAAGTAATACGATTCCGGTTTCCCTTCCTGTCCAACCAATGCAGCCTGTTCTTTGTTTTGATGCATATGGTGAGGGATTGGACCCATGTTGTCGAAGAACTTCGAATAGACAGGCCATTTCTGGTAGGTGTCCCAGATATGGTCGCCAATGATCTCACCCTTGAGTTCTGCAACGGCATCGCGCAGCAGGAATTTTTCTCCGTTGTGAACACAGTAGGAGAGACCTTCATCCCAACCACGATTGTCGTTCGCCGCTTCAGTCGTTGATCCGAACCAGCGTTCGTCGATGCCTCCTCGGTTCATGCCGAGTGCATAGTAGTCATCCGGATGCAGCTTGAGACGTCGACCTGGTTGTAGAAACGATCGCGGAACCCAGTTTGGCGCGAGTCGAAAAATTCCACCAGTTTCCGAAAGAGCTGCTGCTGCAAGTTGAC
>JAJDEL010000729.1 GCA_029259835.1 Planctomicrobium sp.
GATCGTAACATTCCGTAACCTTCGCCACGAGTCCTGACCATGGAATCGGCAGCGAGTCGTTTCAACCAGTCGGAGCGATTGACGCCAAAGGCTGGTTCGTCAATCGCAGACACTTTAAGTTTATTTTGTGTTGGCTCAATATGTGTTTCTGTATCTTCGCTCTCTCGCGAGTACCTATGAAAGTCCCATTCATTCTGGAAACCGAGCTTTTCGTAGACTGGGGCACCTGCCGGTGTCGCATCAAGTTTGATGCACTGAATTTGGCGTTCATCAAGCCACGCAATCGCGTGTTTCATTAAGGCGGATGCGATTCCCTGACGACGGTAATCAGGATGCACGAGCATCATTCCGATCCAGGCGAGTTCAGTACCGTAGGTTGTCGTCGTGATTGTTGAGACAGGCTCCCCGTTGATCATCCCGACGAAGCAGCCTTGCGGTTCGTAATTCGCGATTCGCAACCAGTCCGCTCGCACTTGATTCCAACCAGACATTTCTCCCAGACTCAAACCAAAGCTAGCGTCATCAGCAGTCATTTCTCGAATTGCGAAACCTTCTGCTACCACAAGTCCTGACCTGCGTTTTGAGTTTGGTTGTGATTTCCATCGAGAAGCTGCCGAACGTCGGAACGAGCGAGGGCGAGCATGCGTTCAAAAATGACATCAACATCGAGCTGTCGATAATTTGTGATATCACCAATCACGCCATTTGGATTATGTTCCAGAACGTAATCGCAGAAGCCGCCGAGGTCGGGAGTCAGTTCGACCGCTTTCTCAAATGACATTTGGTGTTCAGCGATGTCATCGAGACGATGCGGCCACCAGTCTGGATCAAGAAGGTCATTGCTCACTTTCTCAACCAGAATTGTCTCGACTCCGCCAGCATGTTGGTCGCTACGTTCAAAGGAGTATTCCGCCAGCGGATCGTACAGCCAGCGAAACGCCCAATGTTTTGCATTGCTCTGCTCGATGCCATCAACGATTGCCTGTCGATGTGTGATTGATCCGTGAACGTCGACGACGTAGATCGCATCTGGTTGCAACCAAATCGTGACAGCATTGCAGTAATTGGTCACATATTGAGTGAGCAATTCGGTGGTAATGTCGACACTGAATCCGAACGGCAACCCCCAGGTCAACTGCCCGTATTCAAGAGGTCGAGCAAGCTCGAAGCCGTCAAATTCCTCTGCAAGGTGCCGCAGAACGTTGTAGCTTTGGATCGTGTCAGTCCCCAATGGCAGGTGCGGACCATGCTCTTCGATGGCGGTATCGACGCTGAATGCCAATACTAGCGGAGGTATCCTCTCCGGTAATTGTATTTCTGGTAGTTCGACTACTTTGACACGTTTCGAGTTTTCGTCCGAGCCATAAATTGGGAAACATTGAGTAATACGATTTACAAGTTGCTGCTTGAGGTCGTCAGTAAGAGCTTCATGAAAAAGGGGTGGAAGCACGTAATCGCCGAGCGCAGCAATTTCAGAATACGGAGTCGCCATCGAGCAGACCGGCAGTATGAACTGAGTCTCAACAGCTAAGCTTCTCAAGTGAAATAGCGTGTACGCTGGGACCCACGGTCCGGAGTTCACGCGTTGTGGGAGATAATCGTTGAGCATGTCGTGTTCCTTCGAATTCCCGCTTTCGCCTCAGCTTACTTTTACGTTCATATCCGCATCGTACGATAATCCAGAGTTGACGAGTTTTGCACCATTTCGAAGATAATGAAACGCAACGGCACGGCGTGGTCGTTGGCTGTTGTTGTTTGAAGATTGATGCAGTGTGTTTCCGTGGTGAAACGAAATTCCACCGCCAGGGACAGGGGCTGGTGTCATTTCGAACTGTTGCATCACATCATCCGGAACCTGAAGATTGAATGGTTCGCCCGGCGGGGCGAAGTGCTCGAGGACTTTTTCTTGGTTACTGCCATCTCCATAGTAGAGGCAACCGTTTTCGACGGTTGCTTCATCGAGTGCAATCCAAACGGTGAGCGTCGCATTCAAGTCATCCGGACCGAAGTAGAAATTGTCCTGATGTACCGGTTTCGGACCACCACCTTCTGGGGGTTTCATAAAAACCTGACTGAAGAAAACGGAGACACCTTCGCCGATCAATTGCTCGACCATTTCTACAACACGCGGATGTTTCGCCATCTTCTGAAACACGTCACGATAATGTGCCGGGTTATCCAGCTTCCGCAGTTTTTGAGCAGTCCCACTTCCTTCGAGATACCACTTACGTTGATCGTCCGGCATTTCGGCGAGGAATTCTTCGCTCCATTGTTTGACATCTGCGAGTGCAGCAACGATTTCCGAATCATCAAAGACATCGGTTACTGTTAAGTGGCCGGTCTCCTGAAAGGTCTTGATTTGCGAATCGGTCAGCATTCGTTGTCCAATTCACGTAAATTGAAGAGGCCAGAGAGATGTTGTTCGAAGCCTATCTGTGCCGATGCGGTTTCCACTGGTGGGTTGCGGTATTTTTCATACTTCGCTGGCAGGTCGACGAAGGCTGTTTTGGATGCGATTGCGAGCAACAAAACGAAACCCAAGCTGGCAAAGACTTTCGTAATGGGGCCATTGACATTTTCTCCCATAATTTCTTTGCTGCTGGTGAGCCAAAGTAAAACTCCTGCAATGAGTGGAGCACCAATCACGGTGACCGCTTGAGCGGCAATGATCGTTGGCGTTCGATCCCAACCGAAGGCGAGCGTGGCAACTCCGACTGCCATGCCAGTCAGCAGAGCGAGTGTGGTGAGCAGCCTCGGCCCCATGTCTGTCGGATTGCTGCCGATGCCGAGACCATCGGAGAAAATAAATCCACCGATCATCGAGTTGACAATGAACGATGAGTATGCGGCTGAAAACAATCCCAGGCAGAAAATGATTTTCGCACTTGGTCCGAAAGTCGTTTCCAATGCCACTGCGACATCGACCGGACTTCCCAGTGTGACTGTTTCTCCGGTGTACAGCCCTGCGGCAGCCGTTGACATGAGCATCACTGTAATCAAGGCCATGATCACAGAGCCGACACGTGCATCGACCAGACCGCTTTTGAGTTCGGAAATTCCCCAGCCTTTTTGATGAACGAGGTATGCCTGATAGAACGCGGCGGAAATCACGAACGTCGTTCCCATCAAGCCGAGAAGAGCGAGGTTGCTCTCCGCATCACCAAGGTCAATTGCATCTGCTTTGGGGATGAAGCCTGAGAACAACGCTCCAATGTTTGGCTGCAAGAGCAATAAATTGACGGCAAAGCTGACCAGCATCAGGCCGACGAAGGTCATCATCACCCGTTCCAGCATGCGGTACATATCCTTGAAGGCAAACAGAAATGAGATTGCAACGAGATTAAAAACGACAATCAATCCGACCACAATTTGCTTCGAGTCAATAAATGCCTCGAACGCTGCTGCAACGCCAATGTTGTTGCCTGACTGAAATGCTGCGGAGATGAAGAACACACTTCCACCGACCAGAATTGCCAGCCAGCGACCGACTTTTTCACGAATCAATTCACAGGGAGATACCTTAGCAACCGCGCCTAATCTCGCTCCCATCGTCATGTAGACCATCATGAAAGCGACGGAAATCGCGACGACCCACAACATCGAGTATTCTTGATTCGCTCCGATTTTTGAGCTGGTCACAATACTCCCGGGACCGATCACGACGCAGGCTGTAATCAGACCGGGGCCGATGCGGGTGTACCAGGGGCGGGCGTTGGGAGTTTCGTTCATGGTGGGCTCAGAAGGGGTGAGTCAATGTTGATGTGTTGATCGAAGTGTCTTGAATTCGGGTCAAATGTGCAATCGCACGGTGTTAGCAATTTGTTTTAGAAGTCCCATTCTTCGAAGAGTGTGACGTCCGGCAGTTTCGACATTCCGAACGGTGCGGCGATGACACTCTTGAGATTGAGTTGACCGTTTTGTGGGTTCAACGCAACAAATCCAGAATCGGTTTGCTGGTACAGGTCTGAATGGTTCTTGAGAGTTTGTTCTTGAACAGCAGCCGGGAATTGGCTGAGACCGGCGAAGTAGTGGTGACCGTTTCTTTCGACGTGTTTGATCCCCAACGCTGCAACGACTGCGAGGTCTTGAAGCAGGGTGACTGGACCGATGTTTGCCAGATCTTCACCGGAGAGAATCGTGTTCCTTCCATCTTTGCGAGCGTGCATTAATGTTGCTGCGTTGATCAACCCTTTGATGACACCTTTGCAGTTCTTGTGGCTTGTGCCTGAGTAACCAAGGGAGAGTGCTTTGGGAAGGCTACTGAGATCGGCATCGGATTCGTCGATGATGATCGGTGGCGCTGCGGACCAATTCGAAAGTGCGACTTGTACCGAATCATCGAGAGCGTAATCGCGATGCAGGGGCTGCTCAACGAAGAGTAAGCTTTGTGTGAAGAATGGATTCAATACTGCATCACTGAAGTGGGATTCGAATTGATTTCGAAAGTCTTCGATGTCGGCGTAGTTCTCGTTGCCGTCCATTGTGAATTGAGTGCGACCGGCGACTTCCTTGTTTAAGATGCTTGCGATTGCTACGAGGCGGTCTCGGTCTTTCTGTTGGTCGCCGGAGAGTTTGATTTTGAAATAGGTGAGACCATACTTGCGAATGTTGGCGACGAGCGAATGCGGCAGACCATCATCGATTCGATTTTCGTCTGTGATTTCGTCATCGGTCAGCGGATCACCCATGCCGATCGTATGACGCAAATGGATGTGGTCGCTGGGTTGTGACACGACAACATCGCTGGGAGAGATGCCTTTTAGTTCCGGTCGAACGGATTCAAGGTCAATCTCGAATCTGTTATCTTGCAGGAGTTGATGTATCGATAAGTTGCTGCCGCGACAGATCGCATCCAAAACAGCGCGTTCAATGAGACTTATTCCAAAACTTGCCAGCAGTGGAGCAATTTCGTTCTTGGTCGCCCAGTTCATTTGAGATTGATACAGCTTCCGCCACCAGCCGAATACTGTTCGTGCTTTCTTAATTGTTCTCGCATGATTCGCTGCATGTCGAATCACGCGCAGCATCTCAGGCAGGTCTTCGGATTCGTAATCTGATGTTGGGTTCTTGGTGAACCACTTTGGTGGCAGCAGGTCGGCACTCATCCCGATTGAGTGTACGTTGTTGAACGTGACCTCAGCCTGAACAAAAAGATGCGGTACCTCGGTCATACTCGCGATGCCGTAACGAAACGGAAACCGCGTTTTGAGGTCTTGCCGGTAGAAGCGAACTCTGTGTACGGTCAACATGACTGATTTTTTTTGAAGTGAGTAACTACAAAAGGCACGAAGATGTGACTGCCTCGAATTGCACTGCTGGGCGTGCCAGCAGTGGTACACTCTCTAGCAGGCTCGGTCGATTGATAGCACTGGAAGTTTCAGGAGAACGTCTTTCGCAGGCGAATCAGGGAGCACTTGTAGTTCATGTTGAGCTTCGATTGCGAGTTGATGGGCGTATTCGATTGCGGCGTTGATGACGTTGGCTTCGCGGGCGCGGCGGATGATTTCCCGACCGGCTTCTTCTGTGCCGGCTTCGAGGAGTTCGAGAAGTTGTTGGCGCTCATTTCCAGATGTCTCTTCCAGTAAACGGATGACTGGTAAGGTCATCTTTTGTTGGAAGAGATCTGTCCCGAGGGTTTTTCCGACGTTCGATTCGAGTCCGATTAAGTCCAGAACGTCGTCAGCGATTTGGAACGCTTTGCCAAGGAGTCGACCGAAGTTTTCCAGCCGCTTGATTGTCTCTTCGCACGCGCCTGAAAATTTCGCTCCTAATAAACAGGAGACTGCACACAGTTCTGCGGTCTTACCATCGATGATGCTGAAGTATTCTGCTTCGGTCAGGTTCAAGTTTCCGCGGTTGCGAATTTGCGTCAGTTCACCTTCACAAACAAGGTTCGTTGCATGACCGATGATCCGGCATGCCTCGGCACTTTCCGTTTGTGATGCCAGATGATACGCATGCGTGAACAGGAAGTCTCCGTACAAGACACTGGTTTGGTTATTCCAGCGTACGTTCACTGTCGCGACGTGGCGACGGACGTTTGCATCATCGAGAACATCATCGTGGACCAGAGTGGCGGTGTGAATCATCTCGACCACAGCCGCGAGAATTTCGTGTTCACGTTTGATTTCACCGCACGCTTTTGCGGTCATCAGGCAGAGAATTGGGCGCAACCGTTTCCCACGAAACCGACTGGTGTGCTGGTAAATATCTCGAACGAACGGGTTTTTCGATGCCAGTTCCGTAGCATACGTCGCTTCAACAGCACTCAGTGCATCGCCAATTAAGAACTGGGTCCGCTCTAGAAGTTCATTGACATTCTGGATTTGCGGCATGTGTGCCACTTTCGTTGAAAATTGATGCGATCTATTTCATTGTGAACCGAGAACCGTGAAAATTATTCACGCAAAAAATGACCACTTT
>JAJDEL010000730.1 GCA_029259835.1 Planctomicrobium sp.
AAGCAATCGATTTACGTTACGAAACGATGAAGCGTGTTGCCCAGGCTATCGTTGATCACCAGAGCAATTTTTTCGACGAAGAGATCGGACAAATCAGTTCACTCAAAATGTCAGAGATCGCCGAGGTTGTCGGCGTCCACGTGACGACCATCTCTCGCGCCGTCGACAATAAATGGATCGAAACGTCTCAAGGTCGCATGCCTCTCAGTGCTTTCTTCGCTGGTGGACCTCTGAACGACGACAATAGATTTTGAGCCTGGAGTCCATCTGCAGCCTATTCAGTCTACACTTCCCTGAACGAAGATCACTCAGTACCACACATCATCTTCGTCTTCTTTGTGGTGATTCTCCTAGGTTCAATTCAACCCATCTCATCAAGCCTCACAGTCACTTGTCACAAATTTTCGCGACTTCTGCTATCTCGTCTTGAATGTGAACTACCGCACTGAATCTGTTTCTTGATTCACGCAGAATCAGTGTTTGATCGCTGGTCCTCTCAGTAGATGAAATCAAAGCGGTCAAAGGTTTTGTTGCCAGGATGTGCATTGATTTTCACAGCGCGACGCGAAACGAATCCGCGGCTCGCACTCATCAAGAAGTCAAAAAGGTAAAGCAGATGAAGTCTCAGTTTAATCGTCGTGATTTTAACAAACTGACCGCCGCCGCCATGGGTGGTCTCGTTACGGGATCTCTGGCAACCGGAGCCTCAGCTGCGGACAAGCCGAAGCATGATCCGAAATTGCTTCTCAAGGAGCCGCACGTTTGCCGTGGGCTGAATGTTTGCAAATCCAAAGGTGCGGACAAAAAGAACGCCTGTGCTGGCATGGGTGCTTGTGCGACCGCTGAAAAGCACGAATGCCATACGCACAACAAATGCAAAGGCCAAGGCGGCTGTGGAGATTATCCCGGCCAAAATGCCTGTAAAGAACAAGGCGAATGTGCAGTTCCACTCGGCAAGAAAGCCTGGGCGAAAGCACGTAAGTCTTTTGAAGCAGAAATGAAAAAGGCTGGCAAAAAAGTTGGTCCTGCCCCGAAGAAGTGATCAACGACCATTCGGCGGGCCTGTTTTCATTTCGTTGGTTGAAGTGTAGGCTGGGACTTGCCCCAGCATGATTGCGACCAATGTCAAACGTGGTGCTGGGTTACGCAAAAGGCTAACCCAGCCTACTTTTTTAATTCGTCGTCAAACGAAACTTGCCCCTCACCTTAGCCCTCTCCCCAAAGGGGAGGACAAGCCGTGGGTCATTTAGCTTTTTTATTGTCGCTCACCTCTCATCAGCAGCGAGGGAATTGTGGTTGCACCTCGATTAGGACATGACAATCTGGGGCTGGGTGTCGGACTGCGGAGTACGCACTATCCGTACATTCTCGAAAACGAACCGAACGTTGACTGGTTCGAAATTATCTCTGAAAACTATATGGACTCGCAGGGACGTCCGCGTTATGTGCTGGAGCAAATCGCAGAGCGCTATCCGATTGTGATGCACGGCGTTTCAATGTCGATTGGGAGTAGTGACCCGCTCGATTTCGACTATCTCAACAAGTTGAAGGCTCTCGCAAAAGTCGTCGACGCCCGCTGGGTTTCGGACCATCTTTGCTGGACGGGAGTGGCTGGGCGGAACACGCACGACTTGCTGCCGGTTCCGCTCGATGAGCAAACTCTCTGGCATGTGATTGAACGGATTCATGTCGTCCAGGATGTCCTCGAAAGACCGTTGATCCTCGAGAACCCCAGCACGTACATCACCTTCGCGCAGTCAACGATGCCCGAGTGGGAATTCCTGACGCGCATGGCGGAAGCGACCGACTGCGGTTTGCTGCTGGATGTGAACAACGTTTACGTCTCCAGCGTCAACCACGATTTCGACCCGATAGAATATGTCGAATCGGTCCCGCACGAACGGATCGTACAGTGTCATCTGGCAGGGCATACGAACATGGGGACCTACTGCATCGACACCCACGACGGTAAGGTTATTGATCCTGTCTGGGAACTGTACCGACTGACTCACCAACGCACTGGTGGGATTTCAACGCTTCTGGAATGGGACGCCGACATCCCGCCGTTTCCGGAAGTGCATGCGGAAGTCCTCAAGGCGAAACAGCACATGAGTGATCAACTCCCGATTAATATAGTAGATACTGAAGCCGCCTCAAAACCTGACGTTTCCAACACTGCGATCCCGCAGCCCGTGGTTTCTGTGGGGGCGGAAGTCGAATGACTGCTGAGCAAAAATTGAGTGTTGTCCAACGTTGGATGCAGGCAGTCATCACGAATCCGGAAGGGATTGTCGATGGTGTCGCATCAGAGGTTGCGCAGCAGGAAATTGCACTCGACTCGACAACGATTGAGTCGTTCATCTTGCCTTCAAAAAACTGCTCAAGTATCGAACGCTTATCAGTTTACGGGAATGCTTACTTCGCCCGGTTGATCGAATGTCTGGCAGGTGAATTTCCGACCCTGGAGCACGCTCTAGGAGAAGAACTCTTCGGCGACTTCGCGTTGACGTATCTGCAAGACTATCCATCCACAAGTTACACGCTCGGAAATCTCGCGAACCACTTCGTCAACTTTCTGGTCAAATCCCGACCACCACGAGATGCCGAAGAAGAACCGCAGTGGCCTGACTTTCTGATTGACTTGTCCAGAATCGAATCGATCTATTCAGTCATTTTCGACGGTCCAGGTGAAGAGAATTTCGAGCTCATTTCGGCCGTAGACTTGCAGCAAATTCCTACCGAGAAATGGGGGGGCATCCGCTTTAACTTCGCGGATTCTTATCGTTTGGAATTGTTCGATTTCCCGGTTCACGAGTATGTGACAGCCGTCAGAAAGGAAGAATCTCCAGAAGTTCCGTCGCCGCAGAAAACGTGGCTGGCGATCAGCCGCCGCGACTTCATCGTTCGCCGACAGTCGCTCTCGCAACTGCAATTCAATCTCTTAAAGGCTCTCGTGGAGGGAGCGACATTGAGCGAGTCGATTGAACAATCCTTGCAGGCAGTTGCACATGGAGAAACGGCAGAATTCGATGAAATCGCCACGAATCTACAAAGCTGGTTCGCGAATTGGACCGCCGCCGGCTGGTTTCACTCGCTTCAATGTGAATAAGTGTTTTGCTGATTTGTCCGGCACTTAAGGTGTGCGGCGAACCGTTTCACTTTCTTTCTCTAATCAACTATTATCCCGCCTGAAACACAAAAACTCCGTAGATATCGGGATAAGTGAGATGGGAAAAAACATGCTTGTCGCCCAGTCGGGCGGCCCTTCGCCGGTCATTAACAATACCGTTCGCGGTATTGTCGAGACTGCTCGGCAGATGGATGAAATTGGCACGGTTTATGCCGGTTGGCACGGGATCGAAGGGGTTCTCAAGGAAGAACTTCTCGACCTCTCGCAGCAATGCGAGGAAGAGATTTCCTTACTTCGAACAACGCCTGCTGCCGGTTCGTTTGGGACGTGTCGCTACAAATTGAAGGAAGGCCAAGACGAAGACTTCGACCGTGTCATGGATGTCTTCAAAGCACATGACATTGGCTATTTCGTCTACGTCGGCGGCAACGATTCAATGCACACCGCGTACACCGTTGCGAACCTTGCTCGTGAGCGCGGGCTGGACGTCTGCGGTCTTGGTGGACCGAAAACGATTGATAATGATGTCGGCGACAGCGAATTCAAACTCGTTGATCATACACCGGGTTACGGCTCAACCGCCCGCTACTGGACGCACTACATCCAGCAGGCGAACGAAGAAAATCGAGGTTCTTCCCCGGCTGATCCGGTTCTTGTGTTGCAGGCGATGGGACGCAAAATTGGATACATCCCTGCCGCTGCTCGCTTGGCAGATCCGAAGCGGGAAATGCCGCTTCAGATTTATCTTGCCGAGCGTGAAGTGACAATCGACCAGATCCATGAGAACATCAACACGATGCTCAAGGAACAAGGTCGCGCGATTGTCGTCGTCAGCGAAGGACTCTCTATTACCGGTTTGGAAATTCCGGAAGAATTCATCGTCCGCGATTCGTTCGGTCACCCGACATTCTCATCGAGCAAAATCACCGTTGGTCAAATGTTGACGAACGCACTGAATGACCGCGGTCTCGCCGTGAAAGGGGCTGCTCGCTGCAACGTCCCTGGCACGCATCAGCGTAACGACATGGCCTACGCCTCGACCGTTGATCTCGAAGAATCGTACTACGTTGGTCAGAAAGCGGCTTTGCTCGGCGCTGCTGGCGAGCATGGATATATGTCGACGATCTTGCGAACTGACTGGGACAATTATCAAGTCAAGTACGACAAAGTTCCGCTCAGCGAAGTGGCTGAGAAGGACCGCAAATTCCCGAGCAACTGGATCAGCGAATGCGGCACGGACGTCACTGATGACTTTATCAAATACGCCCGACCACTGATCGGTGAAAACTGGGTCAGTGTCCCGATGATCGATGGTCGCCTGCGTTTGGCAAATCTCAACACCAGCAAAGAAATGTTCGCCAGTCAAAAGCTCGATGCGTACATTCCTCAGGCGGATCGAAAATAAGTACGACACTATTTTGAGCCAGTTCTTGTTGTTTCCTTGCGAATCACAACGCAGAGGAATACAAACTGAGAATACAAAATTCACATCAGGAGAGAAGAGATGTCGGAAACAAATGGTTCGGCGACGTTGAAGCACCACGACAACAAATACCGAGTTGTCGGAACGCGGCCTGTGCGGCACGACGGAGCCGATAAAGTGACCGGTCGTGCCGAGTATGGAGCCGACGTTCGCCTCACCGGAATGCTTCAGGGATTTATCCTTCGTAGCCCGATAGCACATGGAAACATTCTCTCCATCGATACGACCGAGGCCGAAAAATTCCCTGGCGTTCACGCAGTGATCACAGGAGCGGACTTGCCGGATCCAGGTGACCGAGTCGCTGAGCTTGGGGAGGGGGCCGTCAATCTGCGGCACCTCAGTGCCAATGTCCTCGCCAAGGGAAAAGTTCTCTATCATGGACACGCAATTGCAGCCGTCGCGGCGGATAATATCCATATCGCTGAAGAAGCCGCGAATCTCATCAAAGTAGAATTCGAATCTTTGCCGGTTGTGCTTGATGTTCTCGATGCAATGAAGCCAGAAGCGCCAGTGCTGAATGACGACGTACAAACCGTCGAATTTGGGGAAGTCATCGCTGAGGGACCAACGAACGTCGCAGCCAAATTTTTGTACGAGCAAGGTGATTCCAACGCTGCATTTGAAAAAGCAGAGATTGTCATCGAGCGAGAGTTCCGCACAGCAACTGTTCACCAGGGTTACATCGAACCACATACAGCAACCGCTCTCTGGCATGGAGACGGGCGCTGCACCGTTTGGACGAGTACACAAGGCGCGTTCTCTGTTCGGCTACAGCTTGCTGAACTACTTGAAATCCCACTCACCTGGATCAAAGTCGTCCCAACGGAAATCGGCGGTGGATTTGGTGGTAAAATTGCCGTCTACGAACAACCGGTCGCCCTGTTGCTCTCAAAGAAATCTGCTCGTCCGGTTCAAGTGACGATGAGCCGGACCGATGTCCTGCAAGCAACCGGTCCAACACCTGGTTCGTACATCAAGGTCAAGCTTGGTGCCGACTCCAATGGCAAACTTGTTGCAGGCGAAGCGTATCTTGCTTACGAAGCCGGTGGGTATCCCGGCTCTCCAGTGAATCCCGGCTGTATGTGTATCTT
The DNA here is from genome assembly GCA_029259835.1 of Planctomicrobium sp. Taxonomy (GTDB): domain Bacteria; phylum Planctomycetota; class Planctomycetia; order Planctomycetales; family Planctomycetaceae; genus Thalassoglobus. Next base: position 5,705 of record JAJDEL010000730.1, read on the forward strand.
CTCTTGTTACGACATTCCAAACGCTCATATCGAAGGCTACGACGTTTGCGTCAACAAGCCGCGCACAAACGCCTACCGTGCGCCAGGTGCAACGAATGCGGCTTTTGCGATGGAAGCTGTCATCGATGAAATCGCAGAAAAACTCGACATCGAGCCGATTCAATTCCGCATCAACAACGCCGCGAAAGAAGGAACGCGACGCCCGGATGGTGTCGTCTATCCGAAAGTTGGTCTCATCGAATGCTTGGAAGCAATTCGCGATAGCGAACACTTCAAATCAAAACTTGATGGACCGAACCAAGGGCGCGGAATCGGTTGCGGATTCTGGTTCAATGTTGGGCTGAAATCGAGCGTGACCGCGACTGTCAACACTGATGGAAAAGTCTCCTTGATCGAAGGCTCCACCGACATTGGTGGAACGCGTACATCTCTGGCAATGCAACTCGCCGAAACGTTGGGCATTACCGCTGAAGACGTGCAACCGATTGTCGTCGATACGGACAGCGTCGGCTACAACGACATAACAGGCGGCAGCCGAGTGACGTTCGCCACAGGCATCG
>JAJDEL010000074.1 GCA_029259835.1 Planctomicrobium sp.
CGGATCAGCAAAAACTCTGTTTGCATTTCGAAAATGACGAGACCCAGCCCAACGATCATGAATGCGATCCCTTGAAGAGACACTCGACTTTGTCGGAGTGTAGATCTCATACTGATATGCCTTGCAGGGAGAAGCTCTCAAATGGACGGCAGTATTGTGGTCCATTCTCTGCGGAAGGCAAGTCTGACGACTCGGAATTCAAAGTGGAGTCTAATTCGTCAATCGGCTCTTCTGCTTCCAAGGGAGGTTTAGGACCGAGGTACTGATAATACGTACAAGGAATGCGAGCGTTGAAAATTTTTCGGCGTCGGTCGGCGGTTTGACCAAATTCTCGTTCAAAATTCTCGGCACTAGTGAAAATGTAATGTGACCATGTGTCGAGTGGTCGGAGGAGTTCTCCCATGTCGCGGTGCAACTGGCTCACTTCATCGCGTTCTCCGATCCGTTCTCCGTAGGGAGGATTTCCGATTGTGCAGCCGTGGTCTCGATTCGTCGGGAAGGCGTAAAATTCCTTCGTCTCAAAAAGGATGTCGGAAAAAATGCCAGCTTCATTCGCATTGGTCTTTGCGACTTTCCTCATCTTTGGATCTCGGTCGCGGCCGATGATTTTGATAGGCAGAGATGGTTTCACGAGATCACGGACTTCGTGCCTTGATTCCGTCCACATTTTCGCAGGAATCTGCGGCCAGTTTTCAGCGGCGAAACTGCGATTTCTGCCTGGTGCGATGTTGCGACCAATCAAAGCCGCCTCAATCGGAATAGTCCCTGATCCACAAAATGGATCAACAAGTAATCGCCCTGAACTCCAGTAACTCAGTTTCACAAGTGCTGCTGCGATTGTCTCACGAAGTGGAGCTGGGCCGACGAGTGTTCGGTAACCCCGTTTGTGCAAACCACTCCCGGAAGCATCCAAAGTGATCAACACTTTGTCGCTCATAATGTTGACATCGACGGCGTATTCGATTCCCTCTTCGGAAAAACGATGCCGCGAATAGATTTTTCGCATCCGTTCAACGATTGCCCGCTTGACGATCCGCTGGACGTTCATCGGGCTGTTGATATGCGAACGAACGCAGTTGGCGTTCACTGGAAATTTTGCGTCGACTGGCAGCCATTCTTCCCAGGGAAGAACCTCGATGTTGTCGAAGAGTTCATCAAAGTTGACAGCCGAAAACTCCCCCACGACAACTTCGACGCGCTCAGCACATCGCAGCCAAAGATTCGCGCGGCAGATCCCAGCCAGGTCTGCGCGGAATTTGACACGACCATCAGCGACTGTCGTTTCGTGATATCCCAAGTCGGCAAGTTCTCTGACGACGATTGCTTCCAGGCCAAATGCGGCGGTCGCAACGAGATCGTATTCGGTCTTTTTTTCTTCCAGATTCACGGGAGTCATTTCTCAGTATTCGTTTTTGGACTTCGATTCATTGGACTTGAATGGGTAGAACCACATGCCGTATGGAATGTGGTCAGCCTTGAGAGGAGGCTGGCACCTTTGAGGATTTGCCAGGTTCCAACTGAATTGGCCTTTCATCAGTTTCCACGGAACGCATGCCGCTTTCGCATCTTCTCGGAGACAAGGTTGGCAGTCAACGATTTCGACTGTCCCGACAATGTTGCCTTGTGGAAGTTCCGCGACGTTGATACCGCTGTCTCGAATTGCAACAGTTGCTGCTGGGATCGAAGAGAGTTTTTGTGAAGTGTACAGGTAAATCGTTGTTCGCATTCCGACGGGAACACTGCGGACTTCGATTGACTTGATTCCCCGCAGAATCAACTCTGCCCACGGCTGTTGAATCGTCAGTGCGATCTGATCTTGCTGAGGGTGTTGCATCAATCATTGAATGAAAAAACGAGGCTGTGTTCGAACACAGCCTCGCGAATTGATGTAGGGCAGGGTCCTCCCTGCCATCAACGTTGTAAACGTGTTGAATTTGCATTAAAGGAAGGCAGGCGGGAGCCTGCCCTACTGTTAAGTCGAGGCTACTTTTTTCTGTTCGCGATTCATCAACCACACAAGGACTGGGCTGGCGACAAAAATTGAACTGTACGTTCCGACGAGAATTCCAAGGATCAAACAGTAGGCGAATCCGTGAATTCCTTCACCACCGATGACGTACAAAATAAGAACTACGATCAGCGTTGTGATCGATGTCAGGATCGTTCGTGACAACGTTTGGTTCAAGCTTGTGTTGACCATCGATTCGGTGAGTGCCGGGTTTCTCCCTCGGACTTCACGAATTCGGTCAAACACCACAATCGTATCGTTGAGTGAGTAACCGACAATTGTCATGAACGCCGCAATAATCGGCAGGTTGATTTTGAAGTCTTCCAGCATAAAGATCGCTTTGAGCGGCGTCCCACTGAGCATTGCCCCAATTGCGACCAATCCGAGGACAACGAGGACATCGTGAATCAAAGCGGCACAAGCAGCTAAACCGAATGTTGCACGTTGGAATCGAACCCACAAGTAACCGATAATTGCGAGAAGGCTGAATGCCATTGCGGTCAGTGCGGCGAGCTTCGCATCGCCAGTCACAGATTTATCGAACGTGTTGACTTCTTCGAAATGAGGATCCTTTTCAAGAGCCGTTTTAAGTCCTGTTAAAACGCGATCAACATCAGCAGCCGGAATCGCGGATGCAAACGTCAGAGAGATTTCGTTGACTTTGGAATCATTTGAATCGACCGCCACGCCCGTGATTAAACCTTCCGGTTCAGTGTAATTCATTTCTTTCTCGAGGAAATCTGCAGCTCCTTCTGCGAGTGACACGGGCGCCATTGCCTCTGAGAGTGTCACATTGACCTGATTTTCAGTTGCCGTAGCCTCAGCGTCTTGATCTTCTGCCTCAATTGATTTGACATCACCAAAGGTGACATGCTGTTGAACCAGTTGATAGGTACTCTCTTGAAATGCAGTTTTGATTTTGGAACTGACCTTGGTCATACTCGACTCAACGGATCTCAAACGATACAGCTTGGTCGACTTATTATCTTTATTCTGTGTGAGCTGCTCGAGTGTAATGTCCTCACCAAATTCCGGTTCAAGTGCCGCACGGACTTCATCGGTTGTTGGAGTTTCTCCATCGAATCGGAATGTCACCATTGAGCCACCTCGGAAATCAATGTCCAGGATTTCATTGCCACGCATGCCGACGGCAGCCAATCCACCGACAATAAAGACCAGCGAAATAACCGCGGCGAGCTTTTTTTTGCCCAGGAAGTCAATTCCTTGCGGGTCGATCAAGCTCATCATCTTCAGGTCTGTGAGCCATCGTTTACTCTCGAGGACATCAAAAACGAGCCGACCGATATACAAGGTGCAGAACATACTTGTCAGGATGCCGATAAACAGCGTGACGGCAAAACCTTTAATCTGATCGGTCCCGATGTAGTAGAGGACAATTGCTGTCAAAAGAGTCGTGATGTTCGCATCGACAATTGTCGAGAAGGCTTTCTCAAATCCGTTCTTGATTGACATTCGAATACTTGAACCGCGAGTTTGTTCTTCTCGCATCCGTTCGAAAATCAGAACATTCGCATCAACAGCCATTCCGATCGTGAGTACCAAACCTGCGAGTCCTGGAAGTGTGAAAGTCGCATCGATGAGCGACATTGCTCCTAGAACCAACACGATATTGATTGCCAGGCACAGGCAAGCCACAAATCCGGTTTTGAGGTAGTAAACGAGCGTGAATACGAACACGGCAACCAATGCAATGATGATCGCACTGAACCCTTTGCGCTGAACTTCTTCACCAAGTAACGCACTCACTGTAAATTCTGAGACAGGCTCTTCGGCGAGAGGAACGTCGAGTGCTCCGGCGCTAAGGACTCCGACGAGAGTGTCGATTTCTTCCTGTGTGAAGTTTCCTTCAATGACACCGGTCGTGGTGATCACGCCGTTGACAGTTGGAGCCGAGTGGATTGTTCCATCGAGAAGCACTGCGAGATGGTTTTCGTAACCGGCTCCGTCACGGTGCTGGTACTCGCCGGTGACTTGACCGAAGAGGTAACCACCCCGTTCATTGAATGTGAATCCGACCGCAAGTCCCCGGTCAGTAATCGTTTCACGAACTCCGATTAAGTACCGCCCAGTGATTCTTTGTTTGCGAATAATCACCAGGAATTCTGTGATAGGAGTTCCCTGATCGTCAAGGAGGGGATCCCCGTTTTCATCAACTGCATTTCGAGTGTGAACGTTACTGTCAACACGTCCACGTGTTACTTTTGGGGTACCCTCTTTGATCGCTGAACGTCGCCACATCGCAACAGGTTCGGTGCGGTCTGTCCCACGGAAGATATAGTTGTCGTGAACATTGACAGGATCACTTGCGAGCGCAATTTCGTCCCTGTGGAGTATAGAATTACCCAGGATTGCAAATTCTAGATTTCCGAGCGAAACGATCTGGCGCTTCACTTTCGCAACTCGTTCTGCATCAGCACCTGGAACGATGACTTCAATGCGGTCGGCGCCGACTCGGCGAACGGTCACTTCTTCGGTTCCAGTTGGATTCACCCGCAGCTTGACCTTTTCGACCATCTTGTCCATCAGAACCGGCGTGATCTCCTTGCCTTCTCTTTTTGCTTCATCCTTATCAACTTCGAACACCATGTTCGTTCCGCCAGCGAGGTCAATCCCCAGGCGAATTGCATCCTTCAGTTGCCCCCCATCCCTGAACTGTGTCAGGACGAATGGAGTCGCGCCCAAGGTGAGTGCCAGAAGGACCAAGCTGATTCGCGTCGAGAGATCCTTCATCTTCAGTGCGTTGGCAATCACACCGCCAAGCACAAAAGGAAGGACCATAATCGCGATCACCAGCAGGAAGATTCCCCATCCCGCTGCTGAACTGACTTCGGCAACATCATCGGCTGCCGCAATACTGTCCTGAGCAAGTATTAGTGCATTCATCATTAACGGATTCATCCCGTTCGCTCCGTCTCATTCTTATCGCTGACAGTCCTGCCAGCCGAACGACGTGTTATTAAAAGTCCAAGGTGAACTGAAGTCTTTTCCAAGACCTCTCTTTGAATTTGAGAGACCAAGACCATTATTCACCGCGATTACGATTTTCCAGACTCTTTGTCGGCACGGGAAGTGGCTTCCCGAATCGCACTGGCCTGCATTTTCAAACGTGTATTGTCTTCAACTTTGATTGTGACTGTCTGCTTATCTTCAGAGACAGAAACAACCGATCCCAGGATGCCTCCAATGGTGACAACCGGATCATTTTTCTTAAGACCTGAGACCAATTCGTCGCGTTTCGCTTTATCTTTGGAATCAGACCGACCAAAAATCGTCTGCATCACAAAAAGAAGCAAAAGAGGAGGGCCGAAGAGAATCAGCATCGACATCATGCCGCCGCCAGATTCCTTCGCTGCAGCCTCCTCGGCGAGCACTAAAAATTGAGACATGAAAATAGTCATAAAACTTATCATTGATACGGTTTGAGGTGAGTGTGTGGACCTCGAACCAACATAGTTTGATAGCTGAAAAGTGCTCAGCGCACACCTCTGGCTATCCAGAGCAAG
>JAJDEL010000731.1 GCA_029259835.1 Planctomicrobium sp.
GAATCGGCATCGAAATGAACTTCGTCCCCTTTATGCTTTAAGCCATCTGAAGAGACGAATGCGGCGTTTTTTACTTTTTTCGACAAGTTCTGATGAACGGCATCGACCTTCTTTTTCGCATCACTCCAGGGTCGCTCAGCAAATTGTCCCATTTGACCAGCGATGAATGGAACGCCCCCAGATTTTAGTTCGGTGCGGAGGCGAGAAATTAAATTGCGTAGTTTTTCTTCATAGACATCGGCGGTACTGCCATCTTTAGAATCTGACTCACCTTGATGCCAGAGAATGCCTTTCAACGTCCCCTTTTCAAGTGCGACCTGCGCTCGCGATATCGCATCATCCCAGGGATGACTTTTCGTTGGTTTGTAAAACTCACCCGGCTGCCAACTCGAAATCGGCGAACCACCGACTCCGCAGGGAATCAGTCCAATGGTCACATCTGGGTTGTCGCTGGCAATTTCGATCCCGAACGTTTTCCCGACTCCAACACCTACAATCGTCGGTTTATCAAAATGCAAAGGATCAACCGCCGACACCCATTCCTGCTTCTTGTTGAGCATCAAAACACGCGGATGCGGCAGTTTGTCCTGAGCAGTCACTTTACCCCGACCTGCCATGTTGGATTGACCAATCAGAAGAAAGAGATGGAAGTTTTCTTTCTCTGGTGGAGTGGCGGGCGTTTTGTCCTGTGCGAATATTGGGTTCATCAGGAACAGTATCCCGAATAAGCTCAGGGGTAATTTTCCAAACATCGTTTTGTCAGCCACTTTAAGTGGCTGGCTAAGAAAGTAGACAATCATTTCTCGGTCTCAGACTTGAAGTTAGCTGCGAAGCGATGAACTTTTCCTCTATCTTTTTGTCCAGTCGACGCCGGACATTTCTGCGAGTGTGAGCATTAATGCGTGGGTGCCGTTGCGGCCCCAGCCTTTGGCCTTGACGGATTGATAGAGCTGCTCCGCCAGTGCCAGACCGGGCATACTGAGTCCCATGCGGCGGCTTTCGGCGAGGGCGATACCCATATCTTTAATGAAGTGTTCGACGAAGAAACCAGGGTCGAAGTTGTTTGCCATAATGCGTGGGCCAAGGTTTGAGAGTGACCAGCTCCCGGCTGCTCCGGTCGAGACCGACTTCATCACGGTTTCGAGGTCGAGACCAGCTATGTGACCATAGAGAAGAGCTTCACAGACGCCGATCATCATGCTGGAGATGAGCGTTTGATTCACCATTTTCGTGTGTTGTCCTGCCCCGGCTGGACCTTGATGGACGATCGTTTTCCCCATCGCTTCCCAAGCTGGGTTGAGAGCATCGACGATATCTTTGTCACCACCGATCATAATCGAAAGCCGCGCTTCTTTCGCTCCAACATCCCCGCCGGAAACAGGGGCATCAATCGAAGCAACTCCTTGTGCTTTGGCAGTCTCGGCAATTTCAACAGCAAGCGATGGTTCGCTTGTCGTCATGTCGACGAGAACATTGCCTGACTTTGAACCGGCAAGTGCTCCATTTGCGCCGAGGAATACTTCACGAACGTCTTGAGGAAATCCAACAATGGCAAAGATTACATCAGACGCCTCAGCGACTGCTTTCGGCGAGTCGACCCATGTCGCGCCTTTGTCGATGAGTCCTTGTGCTTTGTCTTTTGAGCGAGTGTAAATAGTTGCTTCAAAGCCTTTGTCAATCAGGTGTCCACACATGCTGGAACCCATCACGCCAGTGCCGATCCAGCCGATTTTTGTTTTGCCAGGAACGATTTCTGAAATTGACATGAGTTTTTTCTCCGATGAAGTCGTTGTGAATAGTGTTTTGGTTTGGGTGCGAAGCGATGAATTGTGATGATCGCGTCGCTAACTTTTATATTCTGAGCGAAGTATATCGGGTCGTTCGCTGAATGTCAGGGAACCTCGTTGGCTCTTGCATCTTCTCCCGAATGCGAATGCTTACGCCTGAATCGTCCCCAATAGAATTAAAGAATCCAGCCACCACCGATGACGCGGTCTTCGTCGTAAGCGACGACTGCCTGACCGGGGGCGACACCGAATTGTGGGTCGTCAAAATCGACGCGGATACGGTCTTCGTCGATTTGATGAACGGCACAGCGGCCAGGTTTACTCTGATACCGAATCTGAGCCGTTGCAGTGAAAGGGAACTTCAAATCCGATTTGAGCCAGTTGATCCGGTTCGCTTCCAACGACGTTCGACCTAGTTCTTCTTTTGTTCCAATGACAACACGTTTTGTGTCCGGTTCGATCCTGACTACGAAACGTGGATCACCGAACGCGACGCCCAGCCCTCGCCGTTGACCGATTGTGTAGTTCTGATAACCAGCGTGTTCTCCGACAACATTGCCAGCAGTATCGACCAGTTCACCAGCAGTTTCTTGAGGACCGCGGAAGTCACTGAGAAACCGCGAGTAGTCGTTGTCTGGGATGAAGCAGATTTCCTGACTGTCTGGTTTGTTCGCAGTTTTAATCCCAGCTTTCGCTGCCAACTCGCGCAGTTCACTCTTTTGGTATCCACCGACGGGGTACAGGATTTTATCGAGTAGGTCACGCTCTGTTCCGAAGAGAACGTAGGATTGATCTTTGCCGGGGTCGACCCCGCGGAAGAGTCCTGGTCGGTCTTCACCTTCAACTGTTTGCAATTGCGCGTAATGTCCGGTCGCAATGTGATCGGCACCGACTTGTTGGGCGAAGTCCCACAGCTTGCCGAACTTCAACCAGATGTTGCACATCACGCAAGGATTCGGAGTTCGGCCAGCGAGGTATTCGTCGGCAAAGTAATCTTTGATCTGCCCGAAGCCTTCACTGAAATCAATGGCATGGAAAGGGATATCCAGACTGTCCGCGACCCGCCTCGCATCAGCTGCATCAGACGCGCTGCAACACCCTTGCTTGTGTGCTTTTGCGGAGACAATCGGTAGGCCGCCAATCCCGGTTTCGCAGACTTCATCGGTCACACCTGAGCGCATGAAGAGCCCGATCACCTCATAGCCCTGCTCTTGAAGCAGCCAGGCTGAGGCGGAACTATCAATTCCTCCACTCATAGCGAGAACAACACGCGACATCTGCGACCTCAATCCTCTCATTCCTGATGATTCGGTAACGACTTGCTCATCAATCGTTTGGGAATCTGGTATCTTAACTCATCGAGAATAATTTTATACTCGCATTCCTCAAACTCATCCTTTGGACTCAATTTCGTGGCAGGCAGTTCCTTGAAAAATAACGTTGGATTTCTCCTTCAACTGGCAGCGTTGACGTTTCTTCCGCTGTTAATCCTGCGACAACTCGCCACAGGTTTTCGCCTGATTTGGATGCCAGCACTCACGACGCTCGGAGTGGCGATTTTCATACTTGGTCGCTGGTTGCGAGACCCTGAGTGATGGAATTCGTTCCGGTGACAAACAAAATCCCTGAAAATTCTGTCTTCCGAAGAATTCACTGCCAGGCAATTCTCCTCTGCGGCGCCACGCTCTTTCTGACACCAGATATCGGTCGTAAGGTTCACTCTCAGGAAGCTCGAAATCAACTGCCGCTGGTGACTCAGTCGAACTCTCAAGCAGAACGCCTGTACAGAGGGGTTTTGACTGACATTGAATCTGCCGATTTTGATCGTGCAGCAGCAGGCATTGCAAAACTCCGCACTGAACATTCCGGCGTTCTGGTTCCAGTGGAGGCTCAGCACCATATCGAGGTGACGTTGCTCGCAGACATATTGAGTTCAAGACTCCCAGAGCGGATTGATCAGCATCCTGATCCTCCGGAGTGGACATCTCGCACCGGACATGCACTTTGGCGACAACAATTATTAGGAAGAATTGCACCCGAAAAATTGCTCTCGACCGGCGACCGCTTTTGGAGAGAAGGAGAGATCACAAGGGCGAAGTTGTTTTGGCGGCTCTCACAAAGTGCGGTGCATACTGAGATTCGAACTCAAACATCCTCCGAAGTCCTCAAGCGGCAAATTGTCGCTGCAATTTTCGAAGGCCGATTCCGACAGGCTCAAATCAAACTCGATCAATTCAAGATTTCTTTTCCTGAAATCACAGGTCGCATTGCCGGTGAAGAAGGCAACCTTGTAGAGATTCTTGAACAGTTGACGGAAACCCTCCAAGAGAGTGAGTCCGATTCTTTAGTGGAATCCAATTCAATCTTTCCTTCTGAAACGGGGCGAATTGATTTCGTACGTCGCATGTGGTCGGTTGGTGCGTCACGGCGAAGCATCAAATCAAATCTCATTCCACAACTGTGGAATGAGATTGTTCTCTTGCAAGATGAGAACGGCGTTCGCGCTCTCAACTCAAAGACGGGAAATTCTGCCTGGCCTGTTGATGAACAAGATGAAGGTTTTATTTTCGAAACCAGAGCGGCACCGACTCGGAGCGACCAAGCACGACTCGCTGTTGGTCGCGGCGTCATTCATGACGACATGTGGTACGGACGGACCGGTGTTGCTGGTTTCACGGAGAACCAAGGATTAAAAAGTGTCGAACAGTCGCGCGTGACGACTCTCAACTTGCTGGCAGAAGGACGGCTTGAATGGACTGTCACCGCTGACAGTTTGACGACGCATCGAGACGATACAGGCCGTGTTTTCTCAGGTGATCCAATCATCGCACAGGGCCGTCTTTATGTCCCATTGCGATCACCGGCTCCCTCGAATCGATTGCAGATCGCTTGCATGGATTTGTCGGATGGGTCTGAAATTTGGACGACTGACGTTTCTGCGTCACTGAACACTGCTCCGTCGGATGAGGTCTCATTTCACGACCAACTTGTCTTTGCAGAAGGATGCTTCTTTTGGTCGATTCACGGTCAAGAAGTCTGCTGTGTTGATGCTACGAGTGGAAATGTCAACTGGATTTCCGGCGTTGAATTTCATCTGAACTTGAAACAAACCTCGAGCGAAGATCATCACGGTCTGATCGTGAGTGAAGGTCGTGTTTTTGCAACAACGATCAACGGCATTGCCTCCTTTGACTTGTACACTGGGGAATTGCTGTGGGAGCAAAACCTGCAAGAGCCTCCGCACTCTCTTCTCGGTGTGAACGACGGTCTCTTGATCACATCCTCGCCCCATTTACAGGCGATGGATGTACAAACAGGCCGTATTTCCTGGCAACATCAAGTCGAGGATTCTCGTAAGAGTCGAGGAAAGTTGCTCGGACACTCTGTCATTTGGCCCACAAACGATGAACTCTGGACGGTCGATTCCCAAACAAGTCGGATTCTGCAAAGAGACTTTTTCTCAAATCTGACAGGGCAGCCCATGTACGACATTCAAATTCACAATGCAATTCTAATCGCTGACGAAGGGGATCAAATCACCTTTTATCGAATCAACAGATCACACTGAAACTTTGAAGTTTGGTCGAAATGAAGACGAAAGAATGCAATCAGTTTGTCTTTAGTGATTTCACGTATTCGCG
>JAJDEL010000732.1 GCA_029259835.1 Planctomicrobium sp.
ACGCCTTGTGAATCAGACGGCGACTGGGGCGGAAGCTTCCCTCGAAGTCCTTGCGCAACGCCGTTTTCATCATCATTGGTTGAGGGAATGAGACAGTTTCCAGCGATGTCTCAGGAAGTGCGGCAACTTCAAATTGAGCAATCGCGATTGCTGTTGCTTGAGGGATTGCCTGTAAGAGCAGACCTGTGAGCAACTCTGCAAATTCTTCATCAGAACTCGAGCGCGACATCAATTCCGGAAGCGTGGCGAGTAGTTCGATTCGCTCATCGGCATGTTCAAACGTGACTCGTTTAAGAGCATTTTCGGAGTAAGCGTGTCGTTCAACTTTGAATTCATCCGAGTCGGATTCAAAATCTACTGTATCTTCTTCGAGGGCTAACTCAGATGAAGAGAGATCATTTCCAGCTGAGTGAGGAGTCTGCTTCTGGAAGCAAAATTCAGTTTGCCCGATCTGAAAAGTTTCTCCAACTGGAATCGTAATCTCTCGTCGTACGCGATTTCGGTAGACCAGATCGTTTTTAGCAGTCTCTACACATGCAACTTTTAATTCTCCATTCAGAACAGTCAGGTCCGCGTGTTCGCGAGAGATCGCATTATCCCAGGGAATGCAGAATCCATTCGCGGGGGATCGACCGATTCGAGAAACTTTCGACGCATTCAGTTCGATCAGCGCAGCGCTTGATGTTTCTTCGCAACGTATTCGAAGCTCAAACCTGCTCATGACTCAATTCAGCTTGTGGAAACATCTGGTGATGGAACATGGATCATTATTAAATGATAACGAATCGGCGGACAATTAGAAATTTTGGCTGAGACTGAGCATCAATTACGTTTTATCCCTGAGCGCTTGGTCGTCTGCTCGAATAGTTTCTGCATTCGTGAAAACATTCATCAGGTCGTCCACGGTTTCCACCACATTCAATAGCTTTCGATTTTGAGGCTTCATAAAGCCTTCACGAACGCTTCGGTCCATCAGTTGAATCAAAGGAGAGTAATAGTCGTTGAGATTTAAGAGTGCGACCGGCTTGTTGTGAAAATCGAGTTGTGCCCAAGTGAGAATCTCGAAGAGTTCTTCAAAGGTTCCCAGTCCGCCAGGGAGTGCAATAAAGCCTTCGGAAAGTTCCGCCATTAAGGCTTTTCTAGTGTGCATTGAATCGACGACTCGCATGTCTTCAACCTGCGGATGTGCCAGTTCGAGTTGTTGTAATGACTCCGGAATGACTCCGGTCACTTCTCCTCCTTTCGCGAGAACCGCATCTGCGACCACTCCCATCAAGCCAATATGCCCTCCTCCAAAGACGAGCCGGACTTGCGACTGCGCAAGCTGCCGCCCTAATTCTCCGGCGGCTGCTGCATAGATGGAGTTCGTTCCTGTATGTGATCCACAAAAGACACAAATCGATTTCGGCAACGGCATAACAAATGAATTCTGTTTTAGGATAAAAGAGATAGGAGGATCGTTGGAAAAGCAACAGGCATGAAACTGACCAGCATCAACAGAATCAAACAAACATAAATGAGTGTGGAATGAGTTGGACTTTTTTTAGGATGAGGTGAGTCCATCGGCGGATCGAGTGTCATGACTCGAATCAGCCTCAGGTGCACGAGTGCGACGATCAGTGTGATCGCCGCATAGGTAATTCCCAGAGTGATAAACCCAGGATGAGGTTCGGGTAGAGTTGTCACCACCGACCGCTCCTGTGGAAGCAGCATCGAACTCAGAAACGCAAACCGCCACCACGCTCCTGCCAGTGGCGGCAGACCTGCTAATGTGAACACACCAAACAAAAGCGATCCTCCGATGATCGAATTGCGTCGAAAAATCCCGGAAAGAGAAGATTCCGGATGTGATGATTCAGTGTCTCGAAACAGTGTGCAGAAACTCATCAATATCACGAGCGCAGCGAGGGTTTCGACGACAAGGATTGAGCAGAAGAGTTCTTGGCCAGACGGTAGATTCGAAGTCGCTAGCCAGGCTCGATCAGGATGCAGCAACTCCCAGCCGCTCAGGACACTTGCAAGGTTGGCGTTGCTGAGAATCGTCAACATGGATAAGCGACAGCGTCGTTCGACCGTCAATTCTCCCATTAACCGCACTCCACACAAAGCCAATGTGAAGAGCGAAACGACCGCCAGCATCGCCAGTTCCGCTTCGCTCCAGTTCCCTTGCTGGACACATCGATACAAAAGCAAAGCTACGATTGCCACAGGGATCAACGTCGTCACAAGCTGATCGCTCAGGCGTTCGTTAACAACATTTCGACCCCGTCCTTGCGGAAGCGGAAACCACCCGAGTAAACCACCAACACCCACAATTGTCAGGATGACTCCGATTTGATGGATCCACCGATCTGCTGATTCCAGACCAACCCAAAAGCCGACTGCCAAAAGAATACTCGCAACCAGTTGTGGAGTGCCTCGACGCAGGGACTTCTTCAGAGATGTCCGGTCTCGGTCCAGCACAAATTGACCAAGGACAGCCAATTGCAACGCCCCCCAAGCGAGCCACGGAACTGGTCCGCTCGCTGCAATTATCAATAAAATCAAACTAATGACGAACAAAACGTTCGTTTCCATGCGAATGTTAAACCCCAGCGACTCTTGAACCATGTACCTGTTCAGTTGTTCGCTATCTGTTAGAATCAGGAATCATCGTCGATCAACTCACGAAAGGCAATTCTTCGTCATGCCACAGTTCGAATTAGTCTCCGAATTCACAGCCTCCGGTGACCAACCGAAGGCGATTGAATCGCTCGTGCGCGGGATCAATGAAGGGAAACGCTCGCAGGTATTGCTCGGGGCGACCGGGACTGGCAAAACGTTTTCGATGGCGAATGTCATCTCTCAGGTGCAAAAACCGACGCTTGTGCTGGTCCATAACAAAACACTCGCGGCACAACTCTATGGAGAGTTTCGGGACTTCTTTCCAAACAATGCTGTCGCGTATTTCGTCAGCTACTACGACTACTATCAACCAGAGGCGTACATTCCGCAGCGTGATATTTACATCGAGAAAGACTCCAGCATCAACGACGAAATCGACCGCCTGCGTTTGTTGGCAACGAGTGCGTTGGTCTCTCGGCGGGACGTGATTGTCGTAGCGAGTATTTCATGTATTTACGGTCTCGGTTCTCCGAAGGACTATCTCGACATGATGGTTCCGCTCAATGTCGGCGACACGATCAATCGCGATGACTTCCTGCTGCGGCTCATCGATATTCATTACGAGCGGAACGACTACGACTTCCAGCGAGGAAAGTTTCGTGTTCGAGGTGATGTGATCGAAGTCTGGCCTGCGTACGAAGAATTCGCATATCGAGTGGAACTCTGGGGCGACGAAGTTGAGAAGCTTTCGATTATCGATCCCATCAGCGCGTCGAGCAGCAAGACACTCAAAGATATTTACATCTACCCCGCCAAGCACTTCGTTTTGCCGCAATCGCGAATCGATGAGGCACTCGAAGAAATCCAGGAAGAACTCGCACTACAACTTGCGAAGTTCCAAAAAGAAGGCAAATTGCTCGAAGCTCAGCGGCTTTCCGCACGAACAAGACACGATATCGAACTGATGAAAGAGATCGGCTTTTGCCCTGGCATCGAAAACTACTCGCGCGTTCTCGCAAAACGCAAGCCAGGGGAACCACCATCGACTCTCTTCGATTTCTTTCCTGACGACTTCATGCTGATCGTTGATGAATCTCATCAGACGATCCCGCAGATTCGGGCGATGTTTAATGGTG
Organism: Planctomicrobium sp.; assembly: GCA_029259835.1. Classification (GTDB taxonomy): domain Bacteria; phylum Planctomycetota; class Planctomycetia; order Planctomycetales; family Planctomycetaceae; genus Thalassoglobus. The sequence continues at coordinate 3,741 of JAJDEL010000732.1, forward strand.
ATCAGGCACGCAAGCGAACTCTCGTCGAACATGGGTTCCGACTACCGATGGCACTCGACAACCGACCTCTCAAGTTCGAAGAATGGGATGCTCGACGAAACCAGACGGTCTTCGTCTCAGCGACACCTGCGGATTGGGAACTTGAGAAAAGCGAAGGCGAGATCGTGCAACAGGTCATTCGCCCGACCGGGCTGGTTGACCCTGTCATTCATATCCAATCGGCACGAGGTCAAGTCCCGCATTTAATGGAGCAAATCCGTCTGCGTGCCGAGCGTGGAGAACGGACCCTCGTCACGACTCTCACGAAACGGCTCTCCGAAGACCTCGTCACTTACATGAGAGAAGAAGGCATTCGCTGCGAATACCTGCACAGTGAACTCGATACGATTGAACGTGTCGAAGTTCTCCGAGAACTTCGCGAAGGCAAATTCGACGCTGTCGTCGGGATCAATTTGCTGCGCGAAGGACTCGACCTACCGGAGGTTTCGCTCGTCTGTATTCTGGATGCCGA
>JAJDEL010000733.1 GCA_029259835.1 Planctomicrobium sp.
ATGCCATTCATGCCATTGAAGCGTTCTGGACGCGTCGCGCCACCGATGCGGTAACCTTCCTGAAACAAGCTCAAGCCTGTGTCGGTCATATGCTGACAGACCAAATGCGGGGGCCTAGTTACTGCCAGATAGTTTTGAGCATAGCCTCCTTGCGAACTGCCGAAGGTTCCGATCTTGCCGGTACACCACTTTTGATCGGCGAGCCATTCGCATGTGTCGTAACCATCTTGCAACTCTCCCCATTGCAAGGCGCGGTAGCCGATCCATTTGCCTTCGGAAAGATGCGTTCCGCGAAAGTTCACCATCGCGACAACATATCCAGCCTCAGCAAGTTTTGCTGCTGCAAGACGAGTCCCTTTCCCTTGAAGGCCTGCGTAACGCTGCTCGAAAATGGCAGGCCATGGTCCTTTGCCTTCGGGAGTGTACAAGTACGCCGACAGTCGTTTGCCGTCCCGCATCGGGATCATGACGTGAGTCTCACTCACAGTGCCGAAGTCAACGTCAGCGGGCGTCGCTTTCTTCTGAGCGAGGAGAGTCTCAGCGAAACAGAAAACGAAAAGCAATGCGAAACAAAGTTGCCAATGAAAAGAGAACTTATTCCTGGGGACGTTTCTGTTCATTATTCTACCGATCACTGTCATCTCTTGTTGTGTTCGAAGCTGACGTGCACTACGAAATTGCACGATGGGAACTTCAGTGTCAAGAAATGATCATAGTTACCGCACCATCAAGCACAATGCTGGAGAATTATTGCGCGGCCTGTGCGGAGATTCTCTCACTCCAGAATGGAGCATTGGAAGATCAATCGACTGGTGATTTCAGTTCTCTGCGATCTGGAAGGTGGAGGAGTTCCGCGAGCACAACGCCCTGTCGTTCCTCAACGGCGAGTTGTTTCGTACCTGGAGGAGGTGGCGAGAGAGATTCCCAGGGGTCTGCTTTGCGACGGATGACGAGGACGTAGGGGGAGAGGTCTCTGCGCTGGTCGTCGTATGCTTTCAGTATGATATCGGGCCGATGTCGTAATCCGGAATGTTGCCTCATGAATTCCAGTTGCAAGGGATGCAGAACCGGCGCGACTTCGAGAGTTGCTCCTTCGGGAATTTCGCGAAGCCCACGTTTCAGGAATCCTGGCGTGACACTGTCTCCCCAGTATGTGGTTTCGAAGCCGAGTTCGTCGGCTTTCCAAAGTCCGGCGACTGCTTCGTTGTAATAACTGAGTTGGCAGGGGTGCAGCATGATGATGTTGTAAACTGGCCCAGTCAACGACGCGACAACCAGCAGAGCCGAGATAAATTCTCCGTTCCGCCGTTGCGTGCTTTCAATGATTCGCATCGCACCTAAACCAACGAAAATTGCAAAGAGCGGGAACGACATCAGGAAGAGGCGTACTCCGTCGTAGACTGTCACACCTGGAATTGCAAAAACCGCCAGGGGTAACAGCCAGGCACCAAAGACAAGTTGAGTCCGACGATCCGCCAAGGCGTGATGCGAGTTTTCATCTCCTGTCCGATTGATTACCCCGATCAGTCCGGCAGCAAGAAACCCGAGTGGCATCGTCACGGCAAACATCACAAATGGGTAATGCCAGGGGACATCTCGATCAGCGAATTTCTCAAACAAATAAAAGCAGTTGAGGCTGGAGCGTTCTGTCGCTCTGGAGAAGTATTCGGTGAGATGCTGGACGGGGTCGCTCCAGAGCCAGGGCCAACCGACAAAGAAGACAACCCAGGCCGTGATCAGAAGAAACAAAATCGGGACCAATGCTCGAACGCCCCAGTTCCAGAGTCCCCAAACAAGAATCACAGGCAACAGCAGAATGGCATGGATCTTCGTCAAGAAGACTAAGCCAAGTAGGATGCCTGGATAGATTATTTTTCCGATGCGAATTCGGTCCGTCCACCACCAGCGGTCCGCAATCGTCAGAACAAATGCGGTGTAGGTGAGAGATGTGCATGTTTCTAGGGATGCTAGATGTGCGTGCCCAAAGAGTCGTGGCATGCACATTAGAGAAATCGCAGCTGCACAGGAAGCGAGTGGTCCATACCATCGCCTGCTGTAAACGGCGATAAGAAAAACCAGCAGTCCGAATTCAATTGCCGAAGCGATTCTGGCATAGCTGACGGAAAACGGACGGTTGTCATTAATGGGGAAATAGTGATTCAATGCTTCATGGGTCGCTCCCATTGCAATGCGCCCCAGTGGTGGATGATCCGGGTTATAGACCGGATTTGCGTAGATTTCCTGAAGCGTTTCTGGATGAAAGCTACTGGCTCCGGCTTCAGAGAATGACCGAACGAGATACACGCCGACTTCAATATTGAAGCCTTCGTCGAATGTCAGGCCTGGCCCATGACCCAATATATAGAGATCACCATCAAGATCAATGGAGGTTGCGACAAGAAGCGTGGCAACAAGTCCAGCAAACCATGGAAAAACGGGAGATAAAAAAAACAAAGCGACCCTTTTAGAAAGGGTCGCTTCGGCCTTGATGGTCGAGCCGCTCATAAACGAGTCCGGGAATCCATCCTAATATCGCTTGGCAACAGATGACAAACTGAGCCACAAAATTAAGTGAGTGATTTGTTTTGTGTTTACTTTAACGCGGAGTCAAACTCGTCTGAATCGTTTTCAGAACTCCCCATCGTTCTGTAGATTGTGAACCCACGGAAACAGTGAGTTTACCTTCGGTTCAAGTTCACACGCAACAATATCCCTACATCTCAACATCGTACCATCAGCTTGTCAAACGAGCCGGTGGATTGTCATCCATGATAATCGATCAGCGAAACGCCCGACACCTCGCAAGGACGGCCTTGTTACCAAAGCCGGTTGCTTAGGCGAGCGTCTTGCGACGACTGACCAGTGTCCGGATACGTTCAGCAAGAAGAGCTGCGTCGAACGGTTTACGAAAAGTTTCGTTGAATATCGTTCGATCAAAACCGCTTGCTGTGTCTTCATCGCTCAAAAGAGCGATTAAAACTGTATCGGTGTAATCGGTGTTCTTGCGTAGATTCTGGGCAATCATCAGAGCTTCGTTGCGTCCCATTGCGAAGTCAACGACAACACAATCGGGATGCAGCGATTCAGCCTGAATTCCGGCTTCGAATCCACTGGCGGCAAGTTCCACCTTAAAGTCTTCAATTGGAAGAACGCCTTCCAATCCGCCACGTACAGTGCTGTCGACGCCAACGAGCAAAAGTTTGCCCATTGCTTCGTCTTCCAGTTCACCGAGTGGCATTCCATGTTCTTTCAGGAACCGGATCAAGTGCTCGCGGGGAATGCGACGGTCCTGGGAACCGGGAATCCGGTATCCTCGGAGTCGTCCTGAGTCGAACCACTTACTTACGGTACGTGGTGCAACTTTGCAAATCTTAGCGACTTGTCCAGTAGTGAAGATCGTCCTCATTGCGGGCTCTCCAATCACAAATCTGTCTGGGTCAGAGCAGGTCTTCTGCTCCAAATCGATTCCCCTCGTTCGACACAAGGCCGGCTCTCCTAGCCAGTGGGTCCTTGGCAAAAACCAGCGTCGTTTTTGGGGTCGTCTCAGGTAAATTCACACGCATCCATCAATCACTGTGCCCGTAACGATTTCTCGTCACGAAACCCTCGCAGTGCTATTTAGATGTCATCAGAGAGGAAGCTCAAACGGAGAAACACTTTGTTTCACCGATCAACTTACAAGTGAAGAAATCCCCCTTGAGTTCCAACCATAAACCAACAAAAGAAAAACACTGACATCTTGTCATTGTTCTTCCAATGTTCACTTTTGATTGTGAACTCCCCCTTTAATTAAACGGAAAATCTTTTTGGGTGAATTGCATCTTGCAATCATTGGGGATGGCACCCCCAAACCAAAATGATTTAACCGCCTGATGTATTTTGTCGGCGCGGACGGGGTATTAACTTCAGTCGGATTCAACAGTACTGTTAAGACTGACGGTGGAATTCCGTTCCACGTCACAATCGATCGCAAGAAATTTGGCGGTTACGGCGGTTATGGCACGACAACAGCCGGAAAAGTTGACTCAATCAATACCAGCCTCTTTATCGGTATGTGATGGACAGCAATAAATCCGCATCATCTGAATGCAAAATTTCGTGCACATATGCACACTTCAATGTTTGCGTGTGAAAAACTCTGATCCGGTTCCAAATTTGAACCCCTGTATGGTTTGACATTCACCCCCTTCCTAGATTACCTAACTACAAAACTCGGCGTGACTGGCAATGTTTGCCTGAACGAAGGACTCGAAAGGTTCACGCTTTACTGACCGGATATTATGTTCGGGGGCCGGTTCAGTGATAATTGTGAAGTCCCGAAATTATTCTGTTGAGATGGAGAAAAAGATCATGACACGTAAAGTACTGTGTATGCTTGCTGCAGTTGCCCTGATGATGGTAGCGAC
>JAJDEL010000734.1 GCA_029259835.1 Planctomicrobium sp.
GAAAAATAGTGTTGGTAAACGATTGTTGTATGAATAAACGCCGGGGGGGAAGTGACGAGTGTGAGATACTCGAAAATCGTGGACGGAAGTGAATAGACGTTCCCTCGATCTTTGAATCCGAAACTCCTTTTCCGGTAGATGTTGATTACACAGGAAGTGTCATCACCGTATATCGTGTCTCAGATCACTCACGTTGTCAATCATTAACTGGAAAATCTTAGCAGAAACCAACGCAGTTCGGGCTTGGAATTCGAACATCCAGGAGGCATGATGAGCTTGTATGTGAAGCCAAACGCGAAGATTTCGGAACTAATCCGTGCGACTTTGCGTCTCAAGGACGGTAGCGAATTCTGCTCCACGACTTTCAGACCTATTCTGGCAGAAGTTTCAGGAAGAATAAAAGATGTCTCGACATTTCACCTCTGGCCTATTTCTTGTTGGTCTTGTCTCGACCGGATTGCTTGTTTCGATGGCGGCGGAGAAGCCACTTCCGGATATCCGTAAGGATGCCGAGAAACTCTACAAAGATGGGCAGTACAAAGAGGCTCTGGTCCTCTTTAAAGAACTCATCACCGACGCAGAGAACTCTGGTGATGCTTTGACGAAGGACATTCAGTTCGCTGTCGGTTGTCTTAACCAGTTACAGAAACTGACGGAACTTGACTCACTTCTTGAAGAGGTAATTGAATCACATCCGGAAGACTGGCGGGCATATTGGGCATCTGCTCAGCATATGATGCAGACCACGCATTACGGCTTCATCGTGGGTGGAGAATACCTGCGTGGAAATCAGCGCGGTGGCGGGCAGTATTCCTCTTCCTATGAGCGCGACCGCGTGCAGGCTTTGCAATGGATGTTCGATGCTCATCGCCTCAAACCGGACGATGCTGATGGTCCTCTCTCGGCGCGTTTTCACAAATACTTCGCATCGGTCATTTCGACGGGTCGGACAGGAAACATGGCCTGGATGCTGCAAGACCTGACCGATGTCAGCAAATTCCCGGACTATCAAATTGGCTACTACGGGTACGGCAGCGGACGGACACAAGGTGCCCCTGTTAACGAAGACGGAACCCCGATTTATTACGGCGTTCCAGAATCACTTGATGCAGCAGTGAGTGACGGAGAACGCTGGCGTTGGCTCCTTGCCGAAGTGGCGAAGTCCGACCCGAATCGTAAATCGGAGATCACTTACGACCTCGCGGTATTTGCCCGCAGCCAGTTCGGGGTCCGCACAATGCGGCAATGGGGTATCCGCCTGCCACGGGTCGATGAAGACGCCGCAAAAGATGCTGGAACCTGGGCACTGAACACTCTCGATGAAAACGAAACGATTGCCCGTTTGGCGGTCGGAGTGAAGAGATTCAAGCTCCCGCACGATTATGACTTTATCGCCCGATTTCGCGAACTGGGTCAAAGTGAAAACAATTCATGGTCAGAGAATGGGTACTACCAACTTGCAGAAATTTTTGAGGATCGTCAACAGTATCCGGAAGCTGCGAAAATGTGGCGCGAGTCGATTGCGAAACATGGCGACAACCGGAATCGAAACAAGAAACTGCGGCTCAATCAAATCGTTGATCATTGGGGGCAGTTTGAAGGGGTCGGCAGCCAACCTGCCGGCAAGGGAGCGACGATTGACTACCGTTTCCGCAACGGTGATGAAGTTGACTTCATGGCTTACGAGCTAAAAGTCCCGGAACTGCTGCAAGATGTGAAGGACTATCTGAAGTCCAGCCCCAAGCAGCTCGACTGGCAAAAAGCACAACTCGGGAACATCGGCTACCGCATCGTTCAGAAGAATGAAGAGAAATACCGAGGCCGTAAAGTCGCTGACTGGTCGCTTGAACTTAAACCGCGTCCGAATCATTACGACCGAAGGGTCACAGTGACCACGCCATTGCAAAAGGCGGGTGCATATTTACTGATTGCAAAAATGAAAGATGGCAACACGAGCCGCGTGGTCATCTGGCTCGACGACACCGCAATCATTAAAAAGAACTTAAACGGCAAAGCGATGTATTTCGTTGCCGATGCCGTCACAGGCAAACCGATTCCGAAAATGAAAGTCGAGTTCTTCGGCTGGCGACAAGAGCAGTACCCTAAAGACACACGGCAATACCGAATTCGCACGCAACAGCATGCAGAATTCAGCGACGATCAGGGAATTGTCGTTACTGATCAGAAGCTGATGGACCGAAATCTCCAGTGGCTCGCAACGGCGAAAGGCAAGGACGGGCGATTCGCTTACCTCGGCTTCAACCGCGTCTGGTACGGGAACTACAGCGATCAACAATACAACCAGCGGAAGACGTATGTCGTCACCGACCGACCTGTTTACCGACCGAATCAAACGGTCGAATTCAAGTTCTGGATGCGGGAAACGAAATACGACAAACAAGATGCTTCTGTCTTCGCGAACAAAACTTTCACCGTCAAAATCAACGACCCGCAAGGGACAGAAGTTTATAAGAAGTCAGCCAAGACCGACGAATTCGGTGGTCTCGCTGGGAAGTTCGAACTTCCTGATGACGCGAAACTCGGACAGTATTATATCCTCATCGACCACAATCACGGAGTCGGTGGCGGGAACCATTTCCGTGTTGAAGAATACAAGAAGCCAGAATTTGAAGTCACGATTAAAACTCCTGACAAGCCAATAGAACTTGGTGAATCCGTCACCGCGACGATTCAAGCGAAATACTTCTACGGCGCACCAGTCACGAATGCGAAAGTGAAATTCAAAGTCGAACGATCCACGCACGACTCGCGCTGGTATCCCAACGACCGCTGGGACTGGCTCTACGGTAATGGCTACTGGTGGTTTACCTCGGATTACAGTTGGTATCCCGGTTTCTATAAATGGGGCTGCTTTGCACCGCGCCCGTTCTGGCAACACTGGAATCCGAACCCACCGGAGTTAGTTCTCGACCGTGAAGTTGAAGTCGGCGAAGACGGGGCTGTCGAATTCGAAATCGAAACCGCTCTCGCCAAAGCATTGCACGGCGATCAAGACCATCAATACAAAATCACCGCCGAAGTGACGGATGCTTCGCGCCGTACGATTGTCGGAACCGGCAATGTTCTCGTCGCCCGCGAACCGTTTAAGGTCTTCACTTGGACCAATCGCGGTCACTATCGCGTTGGCGATACGATCAACGCAAACTTTCAGGCTCGCACAATGGCAGGCAAAGGTGTTGAAGGAACCGGCAAGCTGAAACTCCTGAAAATCACATACGAAAACGATGAGCCGAAAGAAACTCTCGTCGAAGAATGGGACTTGAACACCGATCCCGAAGGTCGCGCCAACCAAAAAATCAACGCAACGACTGCCGGGCAATACCGACTCGCTTATTCAGTCACAGCAAGCGATAAAACAATCGAAGGAGGCTACCTGTTCGTCATTCGTGGCGATGGATTCGATGGTTCGGACTATCGCTTCAACGCTCTGGAACTTGTGACGAACAAGAAAACGTATCAGCCGGGTGAAAAAGTCGAAGTTCTCATCAACACCAACCGCATTGGCTCGACCGTCTTACTATTCGTTCGCCCATCAAACGGCGTCTACTTGGGCAAACCCCAAATTCATCGCTTAGCAACCAAAAGCAAAACCGTCACAATCAATGTCGCCCAAAAAGATATGCCGAACTTCTTCATCGAAGCGATCACGATTTCCGATGGGGAAGTCCATACCGCTGTGCAGCAAATCGCGGTGCCGCCGGAAGACCGCGTGATCAACGTAGAAGTTCTCCCCAACGAAGAACGTTACCTTCCTGGTGCGGATGCCAAAGTACAAATCAAACTGACCGACGAAACCGGCGAACCGTTCGTCGGGTCCGTTGTGATGTCCGTCTACGACCGGGCAGTCGAGTACATCTCCGGAGGTTCCAACGTGCCGGAGATTCGCGAATTCTTTTGGAAATGGAAACGCAGTCACCGTCCAAACACGGAACACAACCTTAGCCGTTATTTCGGTCTCCTCCTCAAGCCGGGCGAAACATCAATGTCCAATATCGGTGCATTCGGAAACGAAGTCGCAGATGGAGAAAAGAATGAAGCGAAAATTAGCCTGAATGAAATGAAAAAAGGTGTCGGCAACAGCAGCGGCAGAATGATGCGGAAGTCTGCCGCACCAATGGCCGCCACGATGGAATTGTCGTCAGCGGATGCAGCGGAAGGGTTTGCCGGAGGTGGAGGTGGCAGTTTTGCAGATGCTGGAAATAATAAAGCTCAGTCGCCGCTCGTCGAAGCAGTCGTTCGTGAGAATTTCGCTGACACCGCGTTCTGGAAAGCCGATCTGATGACAAACAAGAACGGAGTTGCCGACGTTTCTTTCGTCATGCCAGAGAACCTTTCGGCCTGGAAATTACGTGCCTGGGGAATGGGGCATGGCTCGAACGTTGGAGAAGGCACCACCGAGGTCGTCACGGCGAAGAATCTCGTCGTGCGTCTGCAAGCTCCGAGATTCTTCGTCGAGAAAGACGAAGTCGTTCTCTCTGCCGTCGTACATAATTACCTGAAAACTGCCAAGGATGTGCAGGTTGCTCTCAATCTCTCTGGCGAGACTCTCAGTTTAATGTCCGAGAATAATCAGCAGCGCACGATCAACATTCCAGCCGGGGGCGAAGCCCGCGTTGACTGGCGAGTCAAAGCCGTCGCCGAAGGAACTGCAACCGTCACAATGAAAGCTCTGACCGATGAAGAATCGGACGCCATGAAAATGGAGTTTCCGGTATTCGTGCATGGCTTCCTGAAAACCGAATCCTTCTCTGGTGTCATTCGCCCGAAAGAAGAAAACGGCAAGCTGATCTTCACCGTTCCAGAAGAGCGCCGCCCGGAAGAAACGCGGCTCGAAGTCCGCTACTCCCCTACCCTTGCCGGTGCGATGGTCGATGCCCTTCCCTATCTCGTGGAATACCCTTACGGCTGCACCGAGCAAACGCTGAATCGCTTTGTGCCAACCGTAATCACGCAAGGCATCTTGCAACGAATGGACCTCAATCTTGCGGACATCCAAAAGAAACGAACGAATCTGAATGCACAGGAAATCGGGAATGACAAAGAGCGAGCCTCACAATGGAAACGCTTCAAGCGTAATCCCGTCTTCAATGAAGCTGAAGTTGCTCGCATGGTCAAGAAAGGTGTTCAGGATCTGACCGCAATGCAAAATTCCGATGGCG
>JAJDEL010000735.1 GCA_029259835.1 Planctomicrobium sp.
CTGCCTGATTTTGACGGACTGGATTTTAGCGGTCTCGATCTTGACGATGCCGCCAAAGCAACATTATTACGTGTTGATATTGATGGTTGGCTGCAGGAAATTCCTCTTATCCATCAATATTATGAACAGTTTGGTGAACGCATGCCTGGGCAATTGATTGAAGAAGTAAAGCGTTTACAGCTACAGTTGGAAAATGCCAAACAGGCTGCCGCGTAATAAAACGCTTGTTCCTGTAAATACACACCCACCATACTGGCATATGCACCTGTGGAGATATTCTCCACAGGTAATCTTTTGTTGATTCAGGTCCTGGGATGAAGAGCCAGGTGATCTGAGTGAGACTACAAAATACCGAGTCTCCTATTCATAACCCTTAACTCCTTTTAAACCTGACAGGTGAAAGAATGATAGAAATGACTTTGCAAGTTGCAGAAAAAATAGCAAGGGCAGCGCACGAAAAAGCGCTGGGATTTAACAAGCCCGTCAGTGTTTCGGTTGTAGATGAATCCGGTCGTCTTGTCTACTTTTCACGTGGAGATAATGCCGGTTTTTTTACCTTTGATACCTCTCGGGCAAAGGCTATGGCTGCCGCATCTTTTAAACGCTCGACTATGGAAATCACCGAGAATAAGGATACAAACCCCTTACTCTGGTTTTCATTACCCAGTGTTGTTCCGGCACAGGCTTTACCAAGTCCCGGTGGGCTTCCTATTTTTCGAGACGAACATGTCATTGGTGGCGTAGGTATTGGTGGTGGCTCACCGGAAGAAGATCATGAATGCGCTCTTGCCGGTGCCGCTGCGATTAAATAACTGAATTCTGATGGGAACGATATATGTCAATTATCAGTATCGTATTCAGCACTGAGTTTATTATTGCAACAGCGTCCTATGCCATCATTATTATGTTGGCCTTACCTTGCTTTGACCGAATTCACAGAGTACTTGAGCACTCAGTGTTGCAATGGTCCTGGGATAAAATCGGCATGCCTTTTCTTCGTGCAGTCTTAATGCTGCTATTTCTGTTACTTGCATATCCAGTTATATTTGCTATTAGTGATGCACCACCTGTTATTGCTTTACTAGATAGTGATGAACTCCGGATTAATTACCTTATAAATTTAATTTTTGTTGTCACTCTAATGTTCCCGCTGATTCCTGTTTTAGGTAAATGGGAAGAGTTAATACTACCGGCACAGGCGATCACGGCTTCTGCCATGCTATTTTCCTGGCTGGCAGCTGATCTGGGAATTCAAGGTATACATTATTGGCCAGATATAATTACAGTTGTATCTATCCTGGTACTCGCTTTTCTTAGCCATTGGCTAGCACTGGCAGTTTCTCATGATTTGGGAGATGCAATTGATGAAAAGTTAAGTGTCGAACATTCGGGGCACCTGTTATCGCGTGCGCGGGTATTATTTATGCAGAGTCCCGCAATTTTGCTTTACAGCTCAGCTCTTGGCAGGCAATTAAGTTAAGTAAAAAATCGATCTCTCGAATTTATAAATAACTGACGGACTATTCAGTCTATTTCTTCCAGCACATCAATTTGTGCTGGTTTATTTTTGACTTTCTTATGTTTCTTTAACACCGGTGCCAGGTATTTGCCTGTATAGGATGTTGGATGTTTAGCTAATTGTTCAGGCGTACCTGCAGCAATGATTTCTCCGCCACCATCACCACCTTCAGGACCAAGATCTATAATCCAGTCCGCGGTTTTGATTACATCCAGGTTATGTTCAATCACAACAACAGTATTCCCGTGATCTCTCAAGCGATGTAATACATGTAGAAGTTGCTTAATGTCATGGAAGTGCAAGCCGGTTGTAGGTTCGTCAAGAATGTACAAGGTCTTACCCGTATCGCGTTTCGAAAGTTCACGTGATAACTTTACTCTTTGGGCTTCACCACCTGAAAGTGTCGTCGCATTTTGCCCCAGACGAATATAGGAAAGCCCCACTTCCATTAGTGTTTGTAATTTTCGTGCTATCACCGGCACAGGATCAAAAAACTCCCTGGCCTCCTCTACTGTCATTTCCAGTGCTTCATGAATGGTCTTACCTTTGTATTTGATATCCAGTGTTTCCCGGTTGTAACGCTTGCCTTTACAAATATCGCAGGCAACATAAATATCGGGCAGAAAATGCATTTCAACTTTAATCAAACCATCTCCCTGGCAAGCCTCGCAACGGCCTCCTTTCACATTAAAGCTGAAGCGACCAACCTTATAACCTCGTGAACGCGCCTCCTGTGTTGCCGCGTATAACTCACGCATCGGTGTAAACAGCCCTGTGTATGTTGCCGGATTAGAACGTGGTGTACGACCAATAGGACTTTGGTCTATATCTACTACCTTATCAAAATGCTCAATACCCTTTATTGATTTATAGGGAGCTGAAGTAACATTTGCACCATTAATTTCATGTGCACAGATATGATAAAAAGTATCGTTTACCAGGGTTGATTTACCGGAACCAGACACGCCGGTTACACATACCATTAAGCCAACAGGGATCTCTACGTCAATGGATTTCAGATTATTTCCTGTCGCCCCGGTAATACGAACCAATTGTTTGCGATTCACCTGTGTGCGCAGTGCTGGAAGGCTAATTTGCTGACGACCTGAAAGGTATTGTCCGGTTAAAGAAGATGAATGCCCGGCAATATCCTTCGGCAAACCCTGAACAACGACTTCGCCGCCATGAACACCTGCACCCGGTCCCATATCTATTACATAGTCAGCCGCGTTAATGGCTTCCTCGTCATGCTCGACGACAATAACGGTATTACCCATATCCCGCAGACGCCTGAGTGTGGATAACAGACGATTATTATCACGCTGATGTAGACCAATAGATGGTTCATCCAGAATGTACATAACGCCGACCAAACCGGCACCGATCTGGCTGGCAAGGCGTATACGTTGAGCTTCGCCACCGGACAAAGTGTCGGCACTCCTGTCCAGAGTTAAATAATCGAGACCCACATTCACCAAAAATTGTAATCGCTCGCTTACTTCTTTCAGGATTTTTTCAGCAATTTCTCCACGTCGACCCGGTAGATTCATACTTTCAAAAAATGCCTGTGCCTTCACTACCGGTAATCCTGCGATATCTGGCAATGCATTTTCTTCGATAAACACATGCCGTGCTGCCTGATTCAATCGTGTTCCCTGGCAGCTGGAACAAACCTGGTTAGTTTGATATTTGAGTAATTCCTCGCGCACCATGACGGAATCCGTATCGTGGTATCGTCGCTGCATATTTGGAATAACTCCCTCGAAAGTATGCCTACGCTTTATAAACCCACGTTTACCGTTTATATACTCAAACTCAATTTCCTTCTTACCACTTCCATATAAGATCACATCCTGAATCTTCTTTGAGAGCTTGTTGAAAGGTAGATCAATGTCAAATTTGTAATGCTTCGACAGGGACTTAATCAATTGATAATAGTAAGCATTACGCCGATCCCAACCTCGAATTGCACCGCCGGGCAGACTCAATTCCCGGTTTTGGACAACTCTTTCCGGATCAAACACCTGTATCACACCGAGTCCGTCGCACAAAGCACAGGCACCAACCGGATTATTGAAAGAAAAAAGTCGTGGTTCCAGTTCGCTGATACTGTATCCACAATGCGGACAGGCAAATCTAGACGAAAATACCGTCTCACGTTTTCCCTCTTCATCCATTGCAGTGACAATCGCCAGGCCATCGGATAAGCGCACAGCCGTTTCCAGAGATTCGGCCAAACGTAACTTCAGATCTGAACGAACCTTAAACCTGTCTACGACAGCCTCGATTGTATGCTTCTTATATAGATCCAGTTTCGGCACTTCATCCAACTCATAGACACGACCATTAATTCGCGCGCGAATAAAGCCTTCGCTACGTAATTTTTCCAGTAGTTGGAGGTGTTCACCCTTACGACCCTGCATAACGGGTGCCAGCAGCATCAGTTTCTCGCCTTCAGGAAACCCCAATATCTGGTCAACCATCTGGCTAATGGTTTGTGCCTGCAATATCGTGTCATGATCCGGACAACGTGGCTCGCCTACCCGCGCGAATAATAGTCTCAGGTAATCATAGATTTCCGTGATAGTCCCGACTGTTGAACGCGGGTTATGTGAAGTGGATTTTTGCTCAATGGAGATAGCTGGTGATAATCCTTCGATATGATCAACCTCAGGTTTTTCCATCATCGACAAAAACTGCCTGGCATAGGAAGAGAGGGATTCCACATAACGACGTTGGCCTTCAGCATAAATGGTATCAAATGCCAACGAGGATTTGCCTGAGCCGGACAGGCCTGTGATCACGATCAAATTATCTCTGGGAATGTCCAGATCGATATTTTTGAGGTTATGCGTACGGGCACCACGGATATGTATCGTATCCATAAAAGATTTTCGCCGAATCCAGAGTAAACTGGTAATATTAAGCCAGTCGTCAGACTAAGGGAAACAGAGTTTACAATAAACCGGAGGCAGCTATGGCACGTGGAGTTAATAAAGTTATTTTGGTCGGAAACCTGGGCAACGATCCTGATATTCGCTATACCGCAGGAGGTGCAGCGGTAGCCAATATCAGTCTGGCGACAACCGATTCATGGAAAGACAAGGAATCAGGCGAACAACAAGACAGAACAGAATGGCACAGAATTGTATTTTTTGGGCGATTAGCGGAAATAGTAGGTGAATACCTGCGCAAGGGTTCACAGGTTTACGTCGAAGGTCGTTTGCAAACCAGAAAATGGCAGGATAAAAGTGGCAACGATCGCTATACCACTGAGATAGTAGCTAATGAAATGCAGATGTTGGGCGGCCGTGGTGGTAGCGGCGGTGGCATGGGTAATAATGACCAGGCTCCTCCTCCGAGATCAGAAAGCTCACCGGCCTCCAGCTCAGCTCCTGCCGCTGACAATGATTTTGTCGATGATGATATACCGTTTTAAATCTAATGAATGGCAGGTCCTACCGTTTTAACCTTCTGTATGGCAGGTCCTACCATTCTAAAGATGGACAACGG
>JAJDEL010000736.1 GCA_029259835.1 Planctomicrobium sp.
TTTGAGGCTTTTCTGCTGAGTCTCCAGACGCGACATCGGTAGCCCCTGTTCTATTTTTTCGGGCTGAGAGTTGAATACTTGCCTGCATTAACTCAAATCGCAACCGCGTAAACTCTGCGCGGAGTTGACTGTGATACTCATATTCCCCTTGACGTTTGTTGGTCAATATCTCAGGGTCAGTCGTCTTCAGGATCTCTGCTAATTCCTGGAGACCATCTCGCTTTGTCTTAAGTTCCTCTTTAATCGTTCTGTGAAATTCTTCGAGTGTTCCCAGACGAGCTTGTTGGTCTTTCTTTTCTTTGTTAACGACTTCATCAAGAAACGAATTCGTAATGGCTTTCACAATAACCGCCAAATCAGCGGGCCGATCTCCTTCAAGTGAGATCCGTATGAATTCTTCAGCAGGACTCGTCACTTTGACAGCATCTTGCAGCCAGTCGACGGGATAGTCATGTTCCTGTATCGTTTTCAGTTTAGAGAGTTCTTCATCTTGGAGAGCGGTGTTCAGCACAAATGAGCCTGTAATCAACCTCGATTGAGTCTGTTTGTACGTGTTGAATTTCGATTTCGTTTCAGCCGTCTTGAATAGAATTTTTGGATCAACGGAACGAATTTGAAGTTCCGAATATGCCTGATAGGGGGCCGGAACAAATTGCCACGTTCCGACGCCAGCACCGGCACCGCAGATGACCCCTAACAAAACAGCGAGAAACCAGCGACGACGAACAGAATTCAGCAGTGCCTTCGTGTCGATCGATTCTGAACTGGGAGATGTTGGTCCAGGTTTTTGAACATTTCCAACGGAATGGTTTGAACCATTCGAAACGAGTGGAACCAAGTTTGGGTCCAGCCCTTCCGGTGCAGAATCAGGAACAGGATTTTTCGTGATTTGAGTTTCCATAATTGCCATCTGATCTCACTCTCAATTTGCGTTGGGTGAGAGTTCTAAAACCAAATTCTCCCGCTGGAATTCCTCATCACTTGCCACGACCGGTGATGCCGAGCCAAGTGATGAGTTTCGAGGTGTTTTGTTAAACGAGGTGTTTTGTTAAACACTGTTCAATGCACAAAAGCTACTAATATCAGGATTTGGATCGCCCCAATCCAACCGCCATGGGGGCATCATCTTCAACAATCACGATACGCGAAACGAGAAGAAGCTCAAGCCATAATATGGCAAGCGCTAATGGAATCATCATCCAACCTGCAAAATCATGAAAAATCAGGTCAGCCATCTCTGAAAAACCTGTTGCATAAAGTAGGCCAGTGACCGTAATTCGAGTCACATTTGCGATAATAGCGATAGGAATTGCACTTGCGATGACAAGAATTTTTTCCCAGACAGGACGGTCGTGGATAAAAAGGGCAGTCGCAGTCGAAAATGCAAAGAAAACCATCAGCATACTCAAGCCGCTACAGGCTTCGGTGACGCCAATTTGGGCATCGCCAACAATGATCACATTTCCTTCTGCAAGTGCTGGTAAACCAAGGGTTTGCATCACATATGTGCTCACCTTCGTGCCAATGCTCCTCAATGGCCCCCGCAAGGCAACTTCGAGGCTGTATGGTAACGGGAGCATGAATCCTAAAAAAGCAATTGCGGACCACGCCCATCGAAATGTATGCCAGCCACCTGCCAGCAAGCAAATCCCGATTGTGAATGGAATGATAGACAAAAAATCAAACCATTCTAAATAGTAGTAAACAGAAAGGAGTCTCATCCCAATCGCAATTGCGATAACTGCAATACCCCACGTACTCGGTTGAATTTTTGTGAGATCCAACTTTTCCCGTCGTGTCCACAACAACGCCAAAGAAAAAAGTGGAACAAGGTAACCATGTGAATACTCAGGACTGTGGTTCCATTTTCCGACGATCACCATGAATGTCGACCAATAAGCCCAGCAGCTCAGGCCAATTAGAATAAGGAAATGAAAGAGAAAGTCTCTGACATTTTTTTGCTTCAGTTGTTCTCGAAGTTCTGTCATTTCAGTCCGTGGCAACCTTCGCTTATCGACTCAAAAAGGGAATCTTCCAGTTGTCACTATTCACCAAGTGAAACGAACACTTAGTTTGAAGAAGAGGTCGAAGAGTGTTACTGATTCGGATTTGAGTCGATTTTTGACGGTCAAAAATAACGAAATGTTGACCTGTGTTCCTACACTCCGTCCCTCTCGGTGACACCGCACCGATTGCGACTTATTGATCAAATAGGATGGGAATCGGGAGGCAACAGCGGAATCGGCCCGGTTTTACCCTCCACACCGACAATGGTTTCCAGCCATTTTTCGGTGCCAATAGACATATTTCATCTAGTGAGCTTTATTGTACTTGTGAACAATATTTCATTCATAAATACCACGGTCAGACGACGAAAGTCAACGATCAACCAGTCCATCTCATACTATTTTCATGGAACCTCGCAATCAAAGAATTCAGGGATTACACAACCCGACTTACCCTTCGCGATTGCCCAATTCAACCGTGCGAATAGCCACGGTTAATCCAGGTCGGTTGGTCGAGTTTGTCACAGTTCAGTGAGACTGCATAAGACCCCGATAACAGCCGAAATAAGTGGCTATTTGAGTGTTATTGCGTTTTTAAGATTGGCAGCACTTTTTTACTGCATTGAATTGACGCAAAGTGCATTTTCACCTTGGAGCGTTATGAAACAAGTTCTTAGATTCTCTGATAGGACTTCTTAACGTGAAACTGCTCAAATCCCAAAGCAGCTGAGCTGCCGTGCATCTTTAGAGGTCCCGAGCATTAAAGCAAAATGAAAAATAAAAGTTGGCATGCAGCAGGGACGATCACCTGCACAGCGTGGAGAACGCGGCCTCTATTTCAGGCCAGTCAACGAATATTTTCGAGTCAAGCTGCAAACCCAATCTTTAGAATTGACAAGTTTCTCCTTGCGGTCGGTCACCGCTTGCGTCTTACTTCAATAGCGGGAGATAAGCAAAGCCATCGGTTTGTCGGTTTACGAGAGCAGTCAGAGCGGAGACCGCAAAATCGACTTCAGGCGTCACGTCCTGGGCAGTGAACCCCTTCGATGCCAGAGACTGACCGCAAACGCAAAACTCCACACCGGACTTTCTCAAAACTCTGAGTAGGCCAAGATTTGGATTGTCCTCAGTTTGAAACTTCTTAGCGTAGGCTTCTGAACCGAGAGCGCAAAGTGTCGCGTCCCCGTGAAGAACAACTGTAATCTTCACCGAGGCTGGTTGCTGACCAGCTCCGGCATAAATGTTGACAAATCTGGCGACCTTCTGAATCGCCGAGTTAATCTCATCTGGCGAACCGCCTGATGTCACATCAACGCAAATTTTCGAGCCAGCTCTCGGTTGCTCAACGGCATCCTCAAGTTGAACAACTCGACCGTACTCTTTCACCTTGGGATTGGTGAATTGAATCGAGCCTACCGTGCTCTTGGTTAGCGGGGAACTCTCTGCCTGTTTCTGTTCTGCATTTGAAGATCTAGAAACCCCAAGTGAGACTGTAACGCAGACGGCAATTGCAACCATTGTTGCGGCAAGTTTGATCGAACGGATTGTCATTGCTTATCCCTCTGAGGTTGTTTTTGTTTATGCCCGTCCCTTGAGCATTCCTGTCCAGTACAAAACCGGCAGAGCATACTTCTTCAACAACCACATGCTCCAGCGTTCTTTCGCCTGATTGAAAGGGAACGTTTCCGCCGGATTTT
>JAJDEL010000737.1 GCA_029259835.1 Planctomicrobium sp.
GTCGGCAAATTACTGCTGTCACCAATCCCAAAGACATTCGGATACCTCACGTGTTGCAAAGAATGTTTATCAACGTCAACCCACCCCTGCTCGTCAGCCAGCGGGCTGTTTGCGATAAAGTCTGGTGGCCCCATCGGAGGGGTGACATGAATCATGTCGTAATTGACTGAGACCTCTTCGCCGGTGTGAACGTGTTGGAAAACTGCTTCTCTAGTTTCCGGTTTGACTGCAACTAAGTTGTGGCAGAACATCGTCTCAATCAATTTTCGCTCAATGACCTTATCCAGCACTTTGCGATACTTCTCGACATCAAAAATGGATTCTCCCGCTGAAGCAAAAATGACCCGGGCTTTCTCACGAATCCCCTGCTTGCGGAGATAGTCTTCCGCCAGATAGCAAATCTTCTGAGGCGCCCCACCACATTTAATTACACCAGCTGGTTGCGTGAAGATTGCCGTCCCTTCTTGAAAATTTTGGAGGCACTCCCACGTGTATCCAACTGTCTTGTAGGAGTAGTTACTGCAAATGCTGTGCTGACCAATACTCTCTTTTAGACCTTTGATTTTGTCCCAGTTGATCTGAATTCCGGCTCCAACAACCAGGTAATCATATTCGATGACTGAGCCATCACGAGTCTGAATTCGGTTTTGATCAGGATCGAATTTCGAAACGGCATCTTGAATCCATTTCACGTTTTTGGGGATCACAGATCTTTCGGTCCGCTCCGTTGATTTTCGACGAAATGTCCCCGCCCCAACGAGAGTCCATGCAGGTTGGTAATAATGCTTCTCAGAAGGATCGATGATGACGACATCGGTCTGGCTCCCCTGTCCTTTCGTCAGTCGCGCAGCAACACTAATTCCGGCAGTGCCTCCGCCGACAATAACAACCTGATGGTGAATCACCTTGTTGTCACTCCCACCAGCAATTTCGCGAACGTGAGGTGTCTCTATTGAGCCTGCCATCGTTTCCCTCTTCGCTCGTCTGAGTATTGGATTTAACTCTTGGTGTGAATAATCGATTCTGTTTTACGAGTTGGTCACCTGACTCTTAATGAATTGTCACCACCTAATCTGGCAGGCATCAGACCTGCCAGATTCCGTATGGATCACCATCTTTAATCTGTCGTTGAGACTTTAGGGTTTTCCAGAAGAGATAGGAGTGATTCTCTAAGAGAGTCTTCCGGTGGTGCTCCGACCATGCGTCCGACTTCGCCTCCATTTTGAAAGACAGACAGAGTTGGCATAGCTTCGACTCGCAAGGCTTGAGCAAGCGCTGGCGATTTATCGACATCGACTTTCACAATCTGAACACGTCCAGCGAATTCATCCGCCAGAAGATCCAGGATCGGTGAAAGCATTTTGCACGGACCGCACCAGTCGGCGAAAAAATCAACCAGAACTGGCTCGGTGGATTTCAAGACTTCTGCCTCGAAGTTACTTTCATCAACATATTTTACAACGCTCACCTCTGTCTCTCCTGTTGAAATTTAAAACTTAAAACATTGCTCCAGTTTCACGATCCACAACAACTAGGGTCGGAACCTTGTGTTTCACAACTTTCTCCAGTTGAAGTTGCTCCATGTTCGTCTCGCACTTGATTCCATGGCATTCTTGCCAGCATCATGCCCATTCCACAGGTGTCGGTAACACCTGCGAAAACCAGACCAGCGCCCACAAATGCTGACAAACCGATGAAGTAAGGGTTAATGAAACTCAGCCCGACTCCAAGAACAACCAAACTGCCGGCGGCGATGCGGACCTGACGTTCAAGCGAGATCGTTTTATTCCCTCGCACAACCGGCAAACCAGCTGCATCCCAGGCTTGTGTTCCACCGACGACGTTCACAACATTTTCATAACCAGCCGCAACGAATGATTCACAAGCCTTCTTGCCACGATTGTCGGATCGACAGATCACATACATCGGCTGGTTCGGGTTTGTTCGTGATTCCATGATGCTCTTAGGGTCAAGAGAATCAAGTGGAACATTCCGCGCGAAGGTGCTGTGCACTTCACGAAATTCCACAGGTGTTCGAACGTCTATTAAATCAACTTGTTGATTGGAATTGCAAAGATCGTTCAGTTCCTTGCATTGAATTGTTTTGTAACTCGCGGAAGTTGTTGACATGGGGATCGTCCTTTCAGTGTGAGTCATTGAGACACGGTGTGAAGTTGATTTAGTGGTTCTTCAAGCTGAACATGTCACGTGTTCAGCATCAGAAGAGTCTGTTGGCAAGGTCGACGCTTCCCAGCCTTTGAGTCCGCCAACAAGGTCAAACACGTCCCCGAACCCTGCCTGTTCGAGCAAACTTGCTGCGATCACGGATCGATAGCCACCTTTGCAATGAACAACAATCGTTCGATCATGTGGTAGTTCCCCTGACCGTTCGCGTAAATGTGTCAGTGGGATATTCGTACTCCCGCTAATGTGTCCGCTTTGCCATTCCCGTTCACTACGAACGTCGAGAACCAGCGGCGGTTCAGGAGATTCCAGTTGTTCGGCAAGCGCAGGTGAAGTCATGAGAGACGTACGCGCCAGCACATCTTCACGATCTCCCACCGCAGCCATACTACCTTTGAGGTAACCGACCACGTTATCGAATCCAATTCTTCCCAGACGCATGACGGCTTCTTCTTCACCACCATCCTCAGCCACAACAACAATGGGTGTTTCGTGACTAAGTAAAGTCCCGCTCCAGGTCGCATACATCCCTTCCAGGGCAACATTCGTCGCACCGAAAATGTGAGCGCCTTCATATTCATAACCATTGCGGACATCGACCAATTGAGCTCCATCCTCTTGCCGTTGAAGGACCTCCTCAAGTGCCATCGGTACTAGAGATGCCTTCATTGTCTCGTCCAGGCTCCTGCGTTCTTTCCGATTGAGGATCGCATCGTGAACGAAATATTTCGGCGCTTCCATTTGATCGGCAGTGACCAGTTCCTTGAATTTTTCTCGACTCATCGGCTTCAAGGCATAGTTGAATTTCTTTTGCTCACCGATTGTTGAAAACGTTTCCTCCGACAGAGCCTTTCCGCACATTGAACCTGCTCCATGTGCCGGGTAAACCAAAGTCTCGTCAGGCAACTCTTTCAAACGATTCACCGAATCGTAAAGCATGTCAGACAACTCGTCAGCGGTGACTCCAATCGACGCCAACAAGTCCGGGCGACCAACATCGCCGATGAACATCGTATCCCCGGTCAAAACCGCGTGTGGGTTGCGATCATCTTTCAGCAGATCGAAGACAAGAATTGAAATGCCTTCCGGGGTATGTCCCGGTGTCTCCATGATCTTCAGGCGGACATCACCGAATTCGATGACGTCGCCGTCCTTGACTCCGGTGAAGTCGTACTCGGCTTCCGCTTGTTCACCGAGGTAAATGTGAGCGCCTGTCTTCTCGTTGAGTTCAATGTGTCCAGCCAGGAAGTCGGCATGGAAGTGCGTCAGAAAGACGTACTGAATTTTCCATCCCTTGGCTTCGGCATCTTTTAAGTATTGGTCAATGTCACGCTGAGGATCGATGACCGCGGCAACTCCAGTTCGCTCATCGGCGATCATGTAAGACGCATGTGCCAGGCATCCCAGGTAGTATTGTTTCAGGAACATCACTCAATCTCCTCTGATGGAAACTTGTTTTCAAGATGATTCCATCAAAAGCAAGGAGCGTGCCAGACCCTCAGTTCGACTTGATGATGAAGCCATAAGCCACATGAATTTAAGGGCTTAAGTTCAGTGATTGTTTTTTCAAGCGTGACTGTGGGCAAAAAAGAGAAGCGCGCTAACCTCACAATGTGAGATAGCGCTAATACTATTTCAGGCTAGCGCTAACATGGTCCGTTCAATCGATCCCGTACTTTCGGGTCTTCTTCCACATCGTTACGCGGCTTACCCCCAGAAGTTTCGCCCCTGCCGTTTTATTGCCATTTGTTTCAGCCAGGATGTCAACGATTTTCTGGCGGTCTACGAGTTGTCTAGGAGTGAGGGTTGAAAGATCAAACGGAGCAGTCTCGGCAGCGGACGTCTTCTTCACCGGAGCTTTTTGTCCAGAATTTGAAGCTGATTCTTGGGACCGAAGTTCGCTTGGGAGGTCAAACAGCGTGATTGACTCTCCCTGAACGGTGACGAAGGCGTGTTCGATCGTATTGCGCAGTTCACGAACGTTTCCAGGCCAGTCGTAATCCATCAATCGTTGCAACGCATCTCTGGCAATTCCAGTCACACGGCGATGTGATGTCTCGCATAATTCGCTGATGAACTGTTCAGTCAGCAATGGAATATCTTCTCTTCGTTCTCTCAACGCCGGGAGGTGAATTTCGAAGACATGGATGCGGTAATAGAAATCTTCGCGAAACTCACCACTGTGAATAAGCTCTTTCAAATTTTGATTTGTCGCGGTGACAAGCCGCACATTCACGCTGATTGGTTTGTCGTCACCGACGCGCCGAATTTCTCGCTCCTGCAAGACACGCAGAAGTTTGAGTTGCACCAGGGGAGAGACATCGCCGATTTCATCAAGAAACAACGTCCCTCCGTCGGCGGCCTGGAACATTCCAATCTTATCACGAGTTGCTCCTGTAAAAGCCCCTTTCACGTGCCCGAAGAGTTCACTTTCCAAAAGAGTTTCTGGAATCGCGGAGCAGTTGACAGCAATGAATGGTTTGTCCCGGCGATCACTCACGGAATGAATTGCTTGAGCCGCTAGTTCCTTCCCGGTCCCTGACTCTCCACTCACAAAAACTGTCACTTCACTTTGGGCAGCCAACCGTAACCGGCGGAATACTTCCTGCATTGGTTGAGAACGACCAGTCAGTCGCTCAAACGCATCGCGCTGCTTTGCCTGTTCTTCCAGGAGAGTCATCTTTTCATTTGCGAGAACGAAATCCGTGAGATCTGAAAAACTGCCGACAGCACCGGCGACCTTTCCGTGTTCTTCATGCACAATTCGCACGCTGCCATGGATGTAGATTTCCTGGCCTGTCTTGGAGAGCAGTTTACATTCCTGATGGCAGACGCCCTCGACCGGACACGATTCCGGATTGTCGAGCATCTCTTTAAGCGTTGCGAATCCTTTGCAGTTTTGCCCTTCGAGAATCGTGCAGGGTTTCCCGACAACATCTGATCGCGGGTAACCAGTAATTCGTTCGGCACCATCACTCCATGAAACAAAATTTGCAGTCGCATCGACCGAAAAAAAACCGACTGGCATCGAATCAATAAGGCGACCAAACAGAGAAGGGTCTTTATGGTAATCAAGTTCCATGCGAACAGGTCTAGTAGATGATGAAAGAGTAAATTTGACGGGACCGAGTAACATCAGGATAGAGGATTATTGTGACCGGATCTTCGTATCTGTGCCAGTTCTGAAGCGGATAATCGCAAATAGCATTCTTCCGGTCTGTCTCTACGCACCGGACTATCTATTCTGAAACTGCGTCACTTTGCGAAATCTGCGGATTCTCTGTCTTGTTCGCAGATTTTCGCAGAGAGATTGTCATTGTACTTAAAAACACCCTCCGTACGATGGTGAACATCACGCGGAGGGTGTTGAGCAATCATTCTGGGTGAATGAATCGTTACGAAACTTCCCAGCCAGAACGGTATTCTTTGCTGATGTATTGATCAGCAGCATCGCAATTTGTCGCTTTCAAATTCGCGGCGTCCCAGTCGAGTTTTTCACCGGTGCGGAATGCAACATTTCCGAGCAAGACTGTTTCCGTTAAGGCACCGGAGTAATCGAAGTTGCAAGTCGTGGGTGAACCATCTTTGCAGGCTTTGATCCACTCGGCGTGATGGCCGATGGAATTTGGAATTGACTCTTTTGGTGCTTGGAAGTCGGAGAACTTCTCGCGAGGGAAGAGTTTGTAGCTGCCGTAGTCAGCAAACATATGACCTTCCGTTCCGACAAACATCACGCCACTACCGGGAACCCGTTCGCCAGCAACTTTTTTCGGCGTCATGTTACCGTCGTACCAGGTCAGCTTACACGGAGCGAGATCACCACGCTGCGGGAATTCGTATTGAACTGTCAAACCGAGAGGACACGTTTCTGGATGAACTTCTGGACCTTTGGCGACGCAACTTGTTGGGTGGCGAAGCTTGAGTGCCCAGAACGGCAAGTCCATGTAGTGGCAACCCATATCGCCGAGAGTTCCCTGACCGAAGTCCCACCAACGTCGCCACTGGGCAGGGTGATAACGTCCCGGTGCGAATGGACGTTCTGGAGCGGCTCCAAGCCAGAGGTCCCAACTCAAATGCTCCGGTGGCTCCACACCTTTTTCAGGTCGGTCGCCTCCACCCCAGCCTTTTCCGACCCAAACATGAGCTTCAATGACATCACCAATAGCACCGGATTGAATAATTTCGGTCACACGCCGATAGTTGTTGCCTGCGTGAATTTGCGTTCCAAGCTGCGTTGCAACGCCAGCTTCTTTCGCAGCTTCGGCGATCACACGTGCCTCATGAATCGTGTGCGTGAGCGGTTTTTCACAATAGACATGGAGGCCGGCGCGGATCGCTCGAATTGTTGCAGGTGCGTGATGATGATCAGATGTTCCAATGACAACTGCATCGATCTTTCCTTTCTCTGCTTCGAGCATCTCACGGTAATCCGCGTAGGTGCGGGCACTTGGGAATTCTTTCAGCTTTGTTTTGAGGTATTTTTGATCAACATCGACAAGAGCGACAATGTTCTCGCCTTCGACACCTTTGATATCAGCCGCAGCGCGATTCGCCGTTCCGATACAGGCAATGTTCATTTTTTGATTCGGAGATGAAGATTCCTTCGCTTGAGCGCCTGTCCAGACGCTGGCGGAAATCGCCGCAGCTCCGGCGGTTGTCGTTTTCAGGAAGTCTCGTCGATTCGATTCGTATCGCTTAACCATGTGGAAAGATCCTTTTGGGAAGTAAATCAGTTTGAGTTGATAATAGATGAATGAAGGCCGTTGAGGCCAGTCTGTAAAGGAAATGAAGTGGGAAGTGAATAAGTAGGTAGTGGTTAGGGAAACAGTAAGCAGGGACAAGTCCCAGACAATTGATCAGAATGCTCTACGCAAGAAGGCCTTCGACGACCTTCGCAGGTTGCTTGTCAGTCAGGGTTTGCTCTCGCTTTGCGTACTCGTAAGTAAGTTGATCGTGTTGCAGGCCGAAAAGTTGCATGAGTGTCGCATGGTAATCGTAGTGGTTGACGACGCCTTCAACAGCTTTATGGCCCCATTCGTCGGTCTTGCCGTGGACGTGTCCCGCTTTGAATCCGCCGCCGGCGACCCAGGAACTGAATCCATGTGTATTGTGGTCGCGGCCGATTTTCGCCTTGTTGCCATCATTCTGAATGACAGGCAAACGTCCCATTTCTCCGCCCCAGTGAACAACTGTTGAATCGAGCAACCCGCGCGCTTTCAAATCCGTCACGAGTGCCGCGGAAGGTTGATCGACTTTCTGGCAAGCTTTCGGAAGAGCAGCGGTGATGCCATTGTGGCTATCCCAAAGCTGGTTTTGCGTGTAGACCTGCACAAAGCGAACTCCACGCTCAATGAGACGTCTGGCAATCAGGCATCGCGTGGCGTATTCGCGAGTTGCTACGTTTTCAGAGTGCATCCCATACAAGTCCTGCATCGCTTTCGTTTCTTGAGACAGGTCAAGAGCTTCCGTCGCGGCGACTTGCATCTTCGCGGCGAGTTCATACGTGGCAATCCGCGCTTCCAAATCGTGCTGTCCAGGGAAACGTTCTTGATGCCGACGATTCAGTTCCGTCAGAAACTCAAGTGCTTTTTCTTGCGGTGCACCTTTGAGTCTGGGAGGCGGCGTGAGATCGAGAATTCTAGGCTCTTGC
>JAJDEL010000738.1 GCA_029259835.1 Planctomicrobium sp.
GTTGCTGGTGAATGCGTTCACCTCACTCCGGAGAATCCGCTCAAGACATCGACATTGCTCGATGCGATCTCCAGTTTTCACCAAGTGCAAGGAATTCAGTTCGTCGGCGAAAACGACATCGATGGTCCCGCACGAAACGTCTTCGAGCGAATCTTTGATCGAGAAACAGAGATCGTCGGGCAGTATTTCCAAGATGATCCGCCGTTTGACATCACCAATCGAAAACGGTTGCTGCCTGAGTTTCCCAACGATCCTGTCGACAATTCAATGTTGCTGCGATTGCAAACATTTGCTGAGGCCGATGGCTGGGGCGCTGTCAACTCCAAGGTCAATAGCGGCGGAGTGTTCGATTGCGGTGACTTTTTTCTGAGACATTTCCCGGCAGCCTCTGCAGCGTCAAACCTTGCACAGATTGAGGGGCTTTCAACGGTCGTGCAGTTCGAGATTCGTGGAGCCACACGTGGTTTCTGGCTCTGTCGACTAGAAACCGGGCGTGTTGTTGACATTGCTCCGACCAATAGTCGCATGACCGGAGCCGATTTTGTTTATCAAACAGACTCGGAGACTTTTCAGCAAATTATTGCTGGTCACCTCAACGTGCGGCAGGCGTTTTTTGACCGTCGGATTCACATCCACGGAGACATCGAGCGAGCTTTGCTGTTGTCGATTCTGTTTGAAGATCTCCTTCAAGAGTCACCGTATCAACCCCCTGGCACTCCCGGAAATTTGGCAGAGGAGAGTGCTTGTGCATGACGTTGCAACGGTTATTCAGGAACAAGTGACGTTTGTCGGCACTGCCGGTCGAATTGAGGGGGTGCTCACCTACCCAGAGCAGGCACCCCCAATGGCATCAATGCTGATTGTCGGTCCGCATCCAATGCTGGGAGGGGACTATAAAAATAACGTCGTCCGTGAACTCGCAACACGGTTGGCGGAACAAAACTACTTAACCTTGCGGTTCAACTTTCGCGGGGTTGGAAATAGCGATGGGACGACAATTCTTTCTACAGATAACATTGCAGAGTTCTGGGCGAAGTCGCGGATTGATGACGAGCATGGATTTGCCGAAGACACAACTGCTGCTGGTCATTTTTTATCGGAGACATTTGGCGAAGTGGGCCATGTTCTCGGGTATAGCTTTGGCGCCTGGCTCGGTTCTCGCTGGGCTGCAGCTTCGAGGAATTTGAATTCCATCACGCTCGTTGCTCCGACGATAAGTCAGCACGATTACTCACATGCCGTAGAACTCTCGCTGCCGAAGCTGGTGATTGCCAGTTCAGATGATTTTGCGGTCCCAACAGAAGGTTTGCGTCAGCAATTTTCTTCCTGGAGTGATCCGAAACAACTGGTGATTGAAGACGTCGATAATCACTTCTTCCGTGGTCACGAAGAGTGGCTGGCGGAAAATGTTCTGACTTTTCTTGAGGAGTTACCATGACTCCTCAGCGATCATTGAAATCTAGTCAGAGTGGACTTTGGTTTCGGCTGCATCGTAACTTTGTGTTGCTCGGATTCATGGCGTTGCTGATTCCGGCCGCAATTCTTGCGACTCGCCTCCGCACCGACAACGCGATTGAACGCTGGCTTGGAGATAATGACCCGGCGGTGCAGCAGTGGGATGAGTTTCGAGGGCGGTATGGAATCCGTTCGCAAATCACCGCTGTGATTGACAACATATTGCCGACAGACGAGCGAATCGAGTTGACAGCGCGTCATCTGGAACGACAGGCTAGCGTGAAACGCGTCTGGACACCGATCAGGCTCCGCGCTGCAATCGGAGCAACTGGAATGACGCCTCTGGACGAACTTCTTGTTCCGGGAGGTGACTCGATTACACTCTGGATTGAACTGTCAGGTGCTGCCCAGGCGGACAGTCGCGATACGGTCGGCGTGCTGCGCGCGGTCGCTGAGTCGCACGATATTCCTGCGGAAGCGATTCACCTCGGTGGGCCACTCGTCATTAACGCCGCACTTGATACGTGGAGTAGGAAATCATTAGAGGCGTTACTGCCGGTTGTTGGTTTTACTTGTTTCATCTTGTTGTGGTGCTTGCGTTGGAGTGCTTTCCAGAGCCTGTTACTCTCTTTTTCTGCGTCGATCACCGTAATGATCACGTTTGCCTTAATGGAACTCTTTGGCGGTCAACTCGATCTGCTTCTGGTCGCCTTGCCTCCTTTAATTGGCGTACTGCATCTCTCCATCGGGATTCACCTGCTGCACCATTTCGATTTATGGAGGGAGCGATTCCATTCTGAGGATGGAGTGGACACAAGAACCGCAGCTGTCTCAAAGGCGATTCAGGAAACCTTTGCCCCTTCTTGCCTGGCAACAATGACGACGATCATTGGAATGCTTTCGCTTGTGGTGAGCGATCTTGGTCCGGTACGTGGATTTGGAATTTGGTCCGCAGTCGGAATTCTTGTTTCGTTCTTGGTCGCGTATACATTCCTTCCATGTTTTCTTGTGGATGAAATGTTCCTGAAACCCATTCACCTTCGCAGTCAATGGATTGGCCTCAGTTTGCGATGGACGCGACAGGTGGTGTTTGCAATTGCGGTTTTGCTCTTGATCTGCGCTGTCCCCGGCTGGAGTCGACTCGCACCCGATTTCAATGCGATCAAGTTTCTCCCAGAAAACAGCCGCACCATCACGGACTACAAACAAATCGAAGACCGTTGCTGCGGACTCGTCCCAATGGAACTCGATGTCGATTTGACTGAGTCTGCCTCAGTTCAAGAGAAATTTGGCGTTCTGGCAAGATTCGTACAACGTCTGGAAGAACATCCGGATATTTCCACTGCGATCTCTGCGATCTCTTTTTCAGGCGGACGTTCCATTCCCGAATCGCTGTCCAGAAACTGGCAAACCGCCGACGGGAATCATTTTCGTATTTCCGCGTTAGTTCGTTCGGACAGTGATCGAGAACTGCAAGTGATTGCGAATGACATTCAAACTTTGTCTCAAACTCTGCCTGTCACAATGACCGGCTTGATCTCACTTATCGATGAATCTCAACGCGCGATTTACAAGTCGTTGCGAGACAGCCTCATTGCCGCTGTGGGTCTCATCAGTGTGGTTCTGATGGTTGTCCTTCGAAGCATTCCTGCCGGACTGATTGCGTTGATCCCCAACGTCGGCCCAATCGTCGTCGGCTTTGGAATTGTCGGTTGGCTGGGTCTGCCTCTCGATGTCGGGACCGTGCTCACTGCCAGTATTGCATTAGGAGTGGCACTTGATGATTCACTGCACTTCCTGCATCAATTTCGACAAGCCTCCGGGCAGACAAACGATTTGAAACAATGTGCCCGGGAGACATGGGAAATTTGTGCCTGGCCGATGGTGCAAACGAGTCTCGTCGCTTCCGCTGGTCTCTCAATTTTATCTTTGAGTCCATTTCGACCTGTTGCCTACTTTGGTGAGTTAATGGCCGTACTACTCGTTCTCGCACTGCTGGCGGACCTGGTGCTGTTGCCCTATCTACTGACAACATCTGTGGGTCGACTCTTCACGATGTCAACGAATAACTTGGTCACAACAGCACTCGAACTGGCAGAAGGTGAGAGTGTGCCGATCACGAAAACGACTCTTGGGAGTGCCTCATGACAGCATTACCTCTCGCTCAACAGAAAATAGTCGAAGCGGAATCAAACTCACCGCAGAACCATGTTCATCTCATTGATGTTGATGCCTGTCTGCGTCGAACTATCGAACAACATCTTCATCCAAAAGATGGCAGTCCGTATTGGTGGCGGCGACAGGAGAAACTGGGTTTCGATGTCGTTGATCGCATTCGCTGCGTGAGTGATCTTCCCCTCTTGGGGACAACGTCTCCTGTTGAACTGACAACTGAGTCCGTCTGGGATTTCCTACCACGGTGCCTGTGGACTCGTCGGCAGAATTGCGTTCTTGGAGAATCTGGCGGGACCACCGGACGCCCCACTTCATCCATCTTTCTGACCGCAAATTTCCACGCCGCATTCATTTCCCCTTTTGTTCACTCAGCTCAACAGACCGGCTTCCCTGTGGGAAGCGAATGGTTGTGGGTTGGCCCTTCTGGACCACACATCATCGGAAAAGTCGTTCGAGCATTGGCCCGCGCGACCGGTTCTCCTGATC
>JAJDEL010000739.1 GCA_029259835.1 Planctomicrobium sp.
TGGTTTCAGCAGCTGATGGCCCGATGCCCCAGACTCGCGAACACATCCTGCTTGCACGCCAGGTTGGTGTGCCAGCTTTGGTGATTTTCCTGAACAAGTGTGATCTCGTCGACGACGAAGAGCTTCTCGAACTTGTGGAAATGGAAGCTCGCGACCTGCTGAGTGCCTACGACTTCCCAGGCGATGACGTCTCGGTAATCAAAGGTTCGGCAAAGCCTGCTCTTGATGATCCTGGTAATCCTGAGAAAAACGCTTGCATTGGCGAGTTGATGGACGCACTTGATGCTGACATCCCTGAGCCTGACCGTGAGGTTGACAAGCCATTCCTAATGGCAATTGAAGATGTCTTTTCAATCGAAGGTCGCGGTACAGTCGTGACTGGTCGTATTGAGCAAGGAGTCGTCAAGGTTGGCGAAAAAATCCAAATCATCGGACTTCGTGAAACTCAGGAGACAACCGTCACCGGAGTTGAGATGTTCCGCAAGATCCTGGACACAGGAAGTGCTGGCGATAACGTCGGAATCCTTCTTCGTGGTACCAGAAAAGAAGATGTTGAACGCGGTCAGGTGCTTGCAGCCCCTGGCTCAATCAACCCACACACAAAAGTTGAAGCTGAAATTTACGTTCTCAGCAAAGACGAAGGTGGTCGCAAGACTCCGTTCTTTAGCGGATATCGTCCACAGTTCTACTTCCGCACAACGGACGTCACTGGGGCTGTCAAGCTTCTTGGCGATGCCGAGATGTGCATGCCTGGCGATAACGTCAAGCTAGAAATCGAATTGATCAAGCCTGTCGCACTCGACGATGGTAGCCGCTTCGCGATTCGCGAAGGTGGACGCACAGTCGGTTCAGGTATTGTGACTAAAGTGATCGAGTAGTTTCACAACAAGAATTTTTGCAACCAGCATCCGGCGTTTCAGAAGGGAGCGTCGGATTGCTGCCGTTTTAAGAGGTGAGTTGGATGTCTCGCGAATTTGTATGGCTCGAATGCACTGAATGTGGTGACCGCAATTACCGCGCACCAAAAGAAATGCGTGGCACAGAGCGCCTGGAGTTGATGAAATACTGTCCCAAATTGAGACGGCACACTTTACACAAAGAGTCACGTAAGAAGTGAGTCTTAAAAGCAGTCCTGCAGTTCGAAGCAATACCCAGATTGAACGGGCGTAGCTCAATCGGCAGAGCAGCGGATTCCAAATCCGCAGGTTGGGAGTTCAAGTCTCTCCGCCCGTGTTTAATATCAAAGGAGTTAGGGTGATTCGGGGTGTCGGCGAAATCCGTTTGCCAGCCCCATGCCAGTGGAGTTTTCATTATTGAGTGACCTTTTGTTTTTCTCATTACTCTTTTGTGTACTCCCTACAAGTACATGACTCAACTTCAGGTGACTCGCTGTGTATCAGCAGTCCATCCCACGGGAGTGGAGACCACAACGATCCGGGCCTCAATGCGAAAGCCATCGCCAAGTTTCGAGCGGAACGACCGGGGTCCGGCGAAGTCAGCAATAACGTTGACGCGTTTCTCTTCAACTCCCAAAGCAGAGACTTTCAGAAAGGCTGAAGGCTCGACAATTCGCACAACACCTTCGAGAGTCGTGTCGCCTCCCCAGTGTTCCAGGTAGACTTTATCGCCCGGATGAATCTTGACGGCATCCGACGAAAGGACATCAATTTCGATCTCAAGATCTTGCGGGTCGCCCAACTCGATCAGTGGTGTCGCGGCAGCGACGGCACCTGCGTCTTCGAGAAAAACACGCAGCACCTGACCATTGATTGGGGAAATCAGCCGAAGAGCATTTTGCGCGGACTCACCATCACTTACATCGTAACGTCCTGCAGCTGCACGAGCGTGATTAAGTTCGAATGCGGCAACTTTGACACCGAATTCTGCCGACCTCACGTCAGCTTCTGCGATCCGCAGTCCATGCTCGGCGGAATCAAAATCGGCTTGCGATATCGCATTTTTGTCGAGGAGTCTTTGTGATCGATCATAATCGTGTTGGGCTAACTCCAGTGTTTCATTGGCCCGAGCCAATGTGGCGTCGGCTTGCTGCGATGCAGCCTCTGAAGCTTGCATGAGTGCTTCGAATTCAGCCTGCATTCTTGCATCATGCAACGTGGGATCGTTCGGCCTGATATAAGCCAACTCGGTAACATTTTGTTCTACGACATCCCCGACATGCAATTGCAGCCGCAGAAGCTTACCTGAGATCGGAGTTGACACCACGTACTTTTCCCGGATGCGTGTCTCACCTTCGTCGTTGACCGTGACCTCCAACGATCCACGAGTGACCGCAGATAAATCGACTCCGACGCGCTCTGGCCAGAATCCGTAGACGAGCATCACGGCAAGAATAGCAATGGTTAATAACCATGGCAGTTTTGTCATCGTACGTTTCTTCATTCTTTCACTTTCAGAACAGCGATGAGGTCGAGTTTGTCCAACATCCTTCTTACGACCAGAGATGACACGATGGCAGAACTGATCAAGATGGTTGTGGCTCCCGCGAATGTGGCTCGGCTGACCACAAATGGAAATCGATGTGTTTCCGTGTCCAAGGCCAGAGTTGCAACGAACGCGAAGCCGCAACCAATCGGAAGGCCAATGGGAACAGAGAGCAGAGTGATGATCGCAAGTTCACCGAGCAGTACGGTTGAGATTTCGCGGCGTTTAAATCCCATCACCCGGAGAGTTGCCAAGTCACGACTCCGCTCCGCGAGCGTGATGAGTGCGCAGTTGTAGATCACTCCGAATGCGATAATCGAAGCAAATGCATAGTTGACCATCCTCATTACAAATGTGTTCTCCGAAACCGTCTTAACAAAATTCTTGTGTGCCGCATTCTTGTCCAGGATGCCGGCAATGGCTGGCGTCTCTTTCACCTGAGCATAGAGTTCGTCGAGTCGCCTTGGGTCGACCTCGATAAATGCACCTGACAATCGTTCGCCCTCCTGCATCAAAAGATGGAGTTCGTGTCGATTCATGTACGCTCCGGGAGTCGCGTAGTCGGGGAAGACCCTCGCAATGGGGACCGTCAGTCGTTGACGTTTGCCATCCAATACTTCCACGGTAACCTTATCGCCGGTGACAACGTCAAGGATTTCGGCCAGCTTCTGGGAAATCGTCAACGCCCGAATCGATGGAAACGGAACCTGTCGTTCAGCATCATCAAGCACACGAAAGAGTTCCGCTTGCTCTTCAAGCCCCATCAATTCCAAGCGGTGTTCTTTGCTTCCCTGTCGTAAGCGGACTGGCACCGTACGGAAGTACTCGGCTCGGGTCACGCCCGGCAAATGAAGGATATCGTGCTGCGATTGTGCAGATGCGGTTTCGTAGAAAGTCAGCATCACGTCTTGTCGTTGTGTTCGCTCGAACTGCACTTCCGTCACATAGTTGATGGTGTCCTGGAAGAAAGATCCCAACACAAGTACAGACAGCCCCATGGCCATCCCCAATACAGAGAACGCTGTTGATCGTTTATTTGTTTCGAGACGACGTACAATCATTCGGCCGATGGGGGAAAGATACATCTCCAGACCCAGCCGTTTAACAATCGAAGCTCGGTCGGCGTTCGGGGCTTCGGGGCGCATCGATACGGCCGGTGGCAGCCGACTCGCTCGACGGATGGAGGAGAAACTGCCAGCAAACGCTGCGACGAATGAGATCAATGATGCAAGCACTGCTTCCGTTCTGGCGAATTCGTATAAGACCGTCGGGAAGCGAAAGAAGCGAGCGTACTGATTGGTCATCCACCAAGACATCGGCAAGCTTAGCAGGAATCCAATCAGAGAACCGAGCAAAATCAGCGTAATCACCAGCTTCATGTAGTACATGCCGATTTCGCGCTGTCGATATCCAAACGCACGCAACGTTGCGATCTGTTCCTGTTGCTGATGGACCATCCGCGAAAACACCAGATTGAAGAGAAAGGTTGCCACCGCCAGAAAAATCGAAGGTGTCACGAAGGCCATGCTGCCAGTTTGATGCATTTCGTCTGCAAGACGGTGATGTGAGGGCTGATCCGAGCGGTCGTAAGCTCCGACACCTCCATAACGTTCTGTGAGTTGATCGGCTCGAAAGAGGACGTTTTTGACAGAAGCACGGGATCTGAGTGTCATTACAGCGTCGTTGAACGCGCCTTCCATGTTGAAGGCCGCCTCGAGTTGCCGACGCGGCATCCAGAGAACTCCATAGCGGCGATTGTCCGTCAGTAGCAAGCCCGGCTGTGTGACGTAAATGAACTCCGGCGACATCCCGATGCCGACGATACGTAGTCGTTCCTTTCGTCCACCCATGATTGCAGAAAGTTGATCGCCTGGTTGAAATCCATGAGCATCAGCGAACTGTTCACTTGCAATGACCTCAACCTGTCCGGTTGGATTGGGGAGCCGACCTCTGATCAGAGTTACGGAGTTCAGGCTAGAACCTGCTTCTGGATTGATTGAAACCAACCGGCAAGATGCTGGTTCGGACATCTGCGGGACGTCGAGAATGATGTTCTGGACGATTCGCGTTTCGACGCGTGCGACGCCTGGAATCTCTTTCATCCGATTCGCCAACTCACTCGGTGCACGAGTCATACTGACGAACACATCGCCGAAATGAGAATCTGAGTAGTACTGATTCATGCTCCTTTTAAGTGAAAGCATTGTACTCATCGACATCACGAACGTCGCCACTCCACATGCGAGCAGGATGCTAATGGCCAGCCCCTGCCGCCACATTCGCATGGCATCCGAAATCAATAATCGATTGAGTGGCTTCATGAGCTTGCGTGTCTGCCTGACTTACCAAACCAAATCGGCGGCAGTTTTCTTGTTGGTGTTTTGCTTGATCTCAACGATACAACCATCCGACAGATAGACGACCCGATCAGCCAGATCCGCAATCGATGCGTTATGAGTAATCACTGCTGTCAGAGTTCCGAGTTCCTGGTTAATTCGAGCGATTGCGTCGAGGACCACAATCCCTGTCTTCACATCAAGAGCTCCGGTCGGTTCATCACACAATAAGACGTCCGGTCGCTTCCCAATCGCTCTCGCAATCGCAACGCGTTGTTGTTCGCCACCCGACAATTGCGAGGGATAGTGATTCTGGCGATCCGCGAGTCCGACGAGACGCAATGCCTCTTCTGGGTCGAGTGGATCCGGTGCGATGTCCGCCACAAGCGCCACGTTCTCAATCGCAGTCAACCCTGCGATTAAATTGTAAAACTGAAAGACAAATCCAACATGCTCTCGACGATATTGCGTTAGCTCTTCCTCGTCTGCGTTTGTTAAATCGTGGTCGCTGTATTTCACTTGTCCTTCCGTGGGTACATCAAGACCGCCTAGGATGTTCAGTAGTGTCGATTTGCCACTCCCCGATGGTCCAAGAATTACGATAAACTCACCTGGAAATAGATCGATATCCACTCCACGCAGCGCGTGGACATCAACCTCACCCATGCGGTAGACTTTTGTCAGCCCACGCGCCTGAAAGAGTCGATCAAAAGCCACGCCCGAATCAATGGAAGTTGAAATTTTCGTCTCGCGTGCAGTCACAATCTGCTCCCCATAGAGAACGCAATTTCATATTGCCGGCTTTGCTTATCATCCTCAGTACACCACTTTGTGTTTTCCGCTCGCATCGCTACAGAAATCAACGAAAGTCCGTCGTACTCACGATTTCTCTGAGCTTTGAATGCACTCGACGGATCAACCCAATGTGAGATTCCCCGAAAAGTGTGTCGGGGAAAAAGAAGAATGTAGCTTGCAACGAATCATCGCATCATTCGTGCCATCCAAACGAAGATCTGATATGCGTCTCCTGTTCACAACGAAATTTTCCGAAGTGATGTTCATTTTCACGAGCCCAGAGTTGAGTAACTCAGAGAAGTGAAGGAGTAAATAACTTTGTTGGCCGAGCAATGTGTTTTGCACCAGACAACGCCTCGCTCCGACATGTTTAAAGTCACCATGCAACTCATTTCTGTAATCGTGAGGCGGCCGAATCCAAATCATGCCGGAGTTAGCTGCGGTCTAATAGCCTGTTTGAAAATTAAGCTTCGT
The DNA here is from genome assembly GCA_029259835.1 of Planctomicrobium sp. Classification (GTDB taxonomy): domain Bacteria; phylum Planctomycetota; class Planctomycetia; order Planctomycetales; family Planctomycetaceae; genus Thalassoglobus. The sequence continues at coordinate 6,048 of JAJDEL010000739.1, forward strand.
CCCTCACCCTAACCCTAACCCTCTTCCCCCAGGGCGAGAGGACAAAAGTCGCCACATGGCGGCAGCGACGGGAATTTTCAAACACGTTCTAAGGAAACAACTCCTAGAGATAGTGAAATATCGAGTGGTCAGGTCGCGGCATTATCACCATTTCGTAGATGCGAAATGAAAACGAATTAGTTTGAGTTCAATGAAATGGCATCAAACACCATCACTCAAGTATTGATGAGACCTTGAAGAAACCACCTGGTTTGTCATAGGGCATGCGAAGCCCCTGCCTGAACTTTCGCCAGTTGTTTGCGAGTCGTACGTCCTGTTCTCCGCGGAGAATCGTCCACGTCCAGTGATCTGTCTCGTGGAGTCTTTGCGCGAGAAGCCGAGTAATATTCAGGACAAGTCTGACTGCCGCGACTGATTCTGCCTGTAAGAGATGGCCGAACGCATCGCGACGTAAACAGAGTGTCTGCGCATCCGACTTCGCGATCACGAGTCCACCATGTTCCACTTCCCCAAAGAACGAGACCTCACCAAACAAGTCGCCAACACCCAGGTTCCCGATGTATGTCTCTTCTGTCGGAACGGAATCGACATTCGGAAGATGGACTTCGACATCACCAGAGAGAACGATGAACAGCCCCATTTCGGTTCTGTCGTCTTCTTCTGAAAGAATCACATCACCTTCCATGTGACGACAGACTTCACAAGCAGCCACAATCTCTCTGACTTCGCTATCCGTACACCCCGAAAAGAGGGCACTTTCACGAAACTCTTCAAGTAGCACTCCACCAGGGAGTGATTCTGCAGGGAAGATGGGGCGCTCATCGTCCCGTTCCAGAAGTACAAGCAACTTCTCACCCGCCTCAGCGTCTCCGCCAGACCAAGTGACAGTTTCCCGAACGGGTCGCCAGCCTTGCGCAAGCATCTTGTTTAACCCTTCAGTCTCCTGATTGTCGACCAGAAAATAGTGATAGCGTGTCACCACGAGCCTCCCGTTAAATAAGTCATCAAACTCACGATCCGCATCCGCCTGCTGTCGCGGCACGTTCAAGACAGGTCGCAAATCCGATACCAACTTGAGAACTGGTATAGATAGCTTGCCAATTGCAGTCTGCGGCGAGGTAGGAGAATTGGCCTGTGACCGCAGGGCACATTGCTGTGCAGTTTGGACCACACTGTCAGGGCGGGCTTTAGCGAACCACCAACACTTTTGAACCAATAAATCGACCAGATTTCAACTCCTGAAGGGCTGTGTTCGCTGCGACCAGAGGATACGTTTGCACTTGAGGTCGCAGTGGGATCTGGCTGGCCTGCTTGAGGAAATCGCGAATATCAAATTGCGTGATATTAGCGACAGTTTTGATCTCACGTTCCATCCACAAGTGATCGTGATAGCTCAACTTCTGCAACTCCGACTTATCCGCATCGTCTTTACGAATTGCGTTGATCACTAAACGACCTCCAGGGTGTAACCTAGCGAGAGCAGCAATCACCGGTTTCCAAGCAGGCGTCGTGTCGATGATGGCCTGAGCCTGACAGGGAGAAACATCTCCTGTGTCTCCCGCCCAGTTCGCTCCACACTTGAGCGCAAACGTCCGCTGCTCCTCATTCCGGGCGAAGACGTAAATTTCAGAATTTGGATAGATCGAACGAGCAAGTTGCAAGACAAGATGGGCCGAGCCACCGAAGCCAGTCAGGCCGAGGACGTCGCCATCTCGAATTCCGGCAAGTCGCAATGCGCGATAACCGATTGCGCCCGCGCAAAGAAGCGGCGCAGCTTCGGCGTCGTCCCAGACCGCTGGAATCGCGTATGCATAGTCTTCGCGAACTGCGAGATACTCTGCATAACCTCCATTGACATCCCGTCCAGTGGCACAGAAGTCTGTGGCGAGGTTCTCATCGTTTGCACCCGTGGACGCGTAAATCCAGCCGACGCCAACACGTTCCCCCACAACGAATCGAGAAACAGCCGACCCTGACGCCACAACGTTGCCTACGATCTGATGACCAGGGACGATTGGAAAGAATTTAGGTGGCGTGCGGCCTTCGATTTCATCCAGCTCAGTATGACACACTCCACACATCGAAACCCGAATCAGGATCTCGTCGGCTTTGGGAATTGGTCGAGGAATTTCCGTGAGCCTTAACGGTTCGGGGAAATCCTCCATTGCTCCCAGTCGATCAAGAACCATGGCAATCATTGGCACTCCTCAGTTCTTGAAAAGCCAAGTGTGCGCCAACCTGCTCACTTGGTGAAGGGTCCGCTTAGTTTAGGATTGTGAACGATACTGCACGCGGCACAGATTGTCTGAAACCTCACCGTATGACACGCCGCGTATCAAACCAGACATTTTACGTAAGGGATAACACGGACGGAGGAATGCTCAGTTGACCCCGTCGACAATCCAAATCGTTCGTCCCGTACCTTCGTTCAGTACCGCTTGAGAAACCGAGCCAACGAACGGCAGTACGTTCGAATCTTCACGGCGTCCAATAACCACGAGTTCATAATTATCACTTTTCATGACATCGATGATTGCCCGCGCATCCGCCACCCGTTTTGCCTCGGGGAGTGCTTGAACAGTCTCCAACTTTTGAGTAATTCTCGTTTCAGGGATACCGGCATCAGTCATGATTGCCTGGCAACTGCTTAACAGATCTTCGCCTAGTTTTCTTTTGGCATCAGTCCACTCTTCTACGACTGTCGCGTAGATGTTGCCACCGTTTCTGGCCTGGGCGACCACGTACGCTGGGAGCGTCTCCGTAACATGCAGCAGGGTATAATCGTGATCTCCCTGGCTGAGGCATTGACTGACGGCCTTGACCGCACCCATTGATCCGGCAGATTGGTTAACCGGTATTAAAACTTTCATGAGACCATCCTTATATTTGGAGTGAATGTTGATCTGAGCTACCCTCGATTAAAGTGAAGCAGAAACCGTGCCACGCGGGACCAATACGATTGCCCGTGCGAATGAACAATGACGGAGAAAATGAGTGAATTGTAAAATGGAACGGGTCGCCAAAGGCAATGAGTGTTCCAGAAGTTCTTCTTCTGAGCCGTTCGCATTCCGTTCTTTTTTTCGTCTGTGGATGGCCCTAGACGAAACCCAAACAAGTGTGCCGATCATGCACATTCCACACATGAACCGTGCATATCCGCGCGGTGTTCGCTTAAATCAATCTTGGCTGTAATCCTGAAGTCGCTCAAAGAGTTCCTCCGTATCGGCACGTCCACAGAGTTGGCTACCTGCCGTCATCACCGCAGCAGTCCCTGCGGCGACGCCATATAACAGCGACTGTTCGATCGAGTTACCCTGAGAAAGAGCGAGAACGAGGCCGGCAGTCATGCTGTCTCCTGCTCCCACGCGACTGACGATGGGAACAGTAGGCGCTGAGACGGAATGACTTTCTGTGGCTGAAACAAGCATTACGCCCCCGGCTCCCAGAGACGTCACGACGTTTTCTGCAAGCCCTTCACTGATGAGACCGCGGGTTGCGTCAATGATGCTCGCATCAGAAGTGATCTGACGATCCACCAATCGTCCCAACTCACCGAGGTTGGATTTATAGAGATAGACAGGGCGATTAGACTCCGTTCCCAGTCTTAATCCACTGGTATCAACAGTGATGCGGGTTGTGGTCGGGATGACATTGAATAGACGCGGCCAGAATGATCCTGGAAGGCCCGGTGTCGGTCCTCCACTAATGACAAAATCATCGGGAAATGGATCGATTGCCCCGATTTTGTCGATCAAATTTCCTTCCTCGGTAGCGGTGAGTGTTGGACCGGGATGACAAAAGCGGTACTGACACCCATTTGAATCGTCGGTCACGGTCAGATTCTCGCGTGTCATCTCTTGAATAATGACCGGGTGATTGGCGACACATTCGCGCTCGAGCAATTGGGCCACAAGTTGCCCAACAACCCCGCCCGATGTCCAGATCGCGTGAGCTGTTCCACCTAGTGAGTGGATGGCGCGGGCCACGTTGATTCCTCCTCCCCCAGGTTCGTAAGCCGGTTCCGAACAACGTAGCTTTCGATCAGGACAAACGCTGGCAACTCTTGAACTGGCGTCCAAGGCAGGATTGATCGTCAGCGTTGCGATTGGGGAACTAAGCTGAGAAGACGCGTTCAACATGGGCATGATTCCGCAAGTGCGATCCGGGCAATTCGGGTTGCTGATTATTGAGCAAATGACGTTATTCTGACGAAAACGGTCATTCCACCGGATCACGAATCAGCTGATGGCAGCGAACACAAGACTCCGTAACGAGTTGGAAAGATTTTAAGGCACCGTCCATATCGCGGTCTTCGGCATGACGGACAAGCTCCTTCGTCGCAAATTCAAATGCGTGCAACTGCCCCATGTAGCCCGATTGATTTTTGAATTCCTCTTTCCGCAGCCATTGCTCCAAATAATGTACGAACTGCATACGTCGGGCACTTTCTTCCATCTTTTCGAAATCGCCCATTGTCAGGTGAGTAAGAACCTGTTGGGACGCAACGAGCTTGGCAGTCATCCAGGCATCGTAGCCGAGTTTGGGCTTCTTGGTTGGTTGACCCTCTGCGACACCTGATGCACTCCCCAACATCCCGATGACCAGACTCAGCAAGACTGCGCGGAAAAGTAGTTTCGAGAATTCGGTTTTCATTGTTCTTGCTCCTTAGTGAATTGAAAAACTTTCCTGAACCGTGATTGCAACTCTTGTTCCCATCTATCGATTTGGTTTTGTCAAAGCTGATCGACCACCGCCGGATTGCAAAAAAAACTTTCTGAAACTCGACAGCGAAAAAGAGGGTGGAACCAAATAATACCGAGAGACCAAAGCCACGCGTCGTGCCGCTGGCGTCTGCTGTTCGAAAACTGAATCATTCGTAGAGCTACACACTGCTCCGGTGTGCAAAATCGCAC
>JAJDEL010000740.1 GCA_029259835.1 Planctomicrobium sp.
TCCGGAAACCTGCGAAGTGTGAAGTTTCTACAGTGTTTAACACTTCAAATTCAAATTTCAGGATCAGTTCTAGTAAGCTTCGAAACAGTTTCAACATTTGGTATCGCATCATGAGACAAACAATTTTTGTAGCAGCCCTGATCGGGAGTGTTTCGCTTTCAACACTGTTAGTCGCTGGTCCGAATGAGCTTTCGGATGCAGAACAAAAGTCTGGCTGGAAGCTTCTCTTTAATGGTCAGTCGGCAGAGAGTTTCAGAAACTACAAAAAGGACGGCATCAGCGATGGCTGGGCCGTTGAAAATGGGACGCTAGTCCGTAAAGGTGCTGGCGCCGGAGATATTGTCACGAAAGATCAGTATTCCTCATTCGAACTGATGCTTGACTACAAGATTTCCAAAGAAGGAAACAGTGGTTTGATGTTCCATGTCACCGAAACGGAAAACAGTCCTTGGCAAACTGGCCCGGAGATTCAGATTCAAGACAATGTGGATGGTCACGATCCTCAAAAAGCTGGCTGGCTCTATCAGCTTTACCAACCGCCGAAAGATCCAGCAACTGGTGAAACTGCTGATGCGACCCGTCCAGCAGGTGAATGGAATCAGATGCACGTGAGGATCACTCCGGAGCAGTGTGAAATCAACATGAACGGAGTTCGGTACGCTCGTTTCACAAAAGGGAATGAAGACTGGAACAAACGAGTTGCTGCGAGCAAGTTTTCGAAATTTGCAAACTTCGGAAAACCTACGAAGGGGCACATTGCACTTCAGGACCACGGGGATGAAGTTGCGTTTCGCAACATCAAAATTCGAGATCTGTCGGGAGAGAATGCGGTTCAGAATCCGATTGATGGTCAGTTAAAATTGAAGCCTGCTTTGGCATTCCCAAATTTGAAGTGGGCCGATTGGGAGCCGCTTGATGACAAGGGACGTCCGAACTCATTCCGTCCAATCGTCGTCACGCATACTGGTGACGGCTCTGACCGATTATTCGTCATGGAACAACACGGTGTGATTTATACGTTCCAGAACGATCCCGAAGTCACTGAATCGCACGTCTACCTTGATCTCCGCGAGAAAGTCAAGTATCAGGATCGACAGAATGAGGAAGGATTCCTCGGCATGGCTTTTCATCCAAAGTACAAAGAAAATGGATACGTTTTCGTTTACTACACAATCGAGCCTGGCCAAATTTCTGCGATCTCGAGGTTCACGGTTTCCAAAGATGACCCGAATAAAGCTGATCTCGCTTCTGAAGAAGAAATCATGCGAATCGAGCAGCCGTTTTGGAATCACAACGGCGGGACTCTTGCCTTTGGACCGGATGGTTTTCTCTACGTTGGTCTGGGAGATGGTGGAAGCGGAAACGACCCTTACGGCAACGCACAGAATCTCTCCAGTCTGCTGGGGTCGATCTTGAGAATCGACGTGGACAACAGCCAAGATGGAAAGAAGTATGCGATTCCGGAAGACAATCCATTCGTACGACTTCGCGATGCACGTCCAGAAATTTACGCCAACGGAGTACGAAACGTCTGGCGACTTTCTTTCGACCGCGTCTCTGGAGCATTGTGGTGTGCTGATGTCGGTCAAAACCTCTGGGAAGAAATCAACATCATCACGAAAGGTGGCAACTACGGTTGGAACTTGAAAGAAGGAACCCATCAATTCGGTTCTCGCCCAACTGGCGAAACGAAAGTGACTGATCCGATTTGGGAATACGACCATGGTGTCGGAAAATCGATCACTGGCGGACTCGTTTACCGAGGAGCAAGACTTCCTGAACTGGCGGGGAAATATGTCTATGCCGATTACGTTTCCGGTCAAATCTGGGCATTGAATTATGACGCAATGAAAGGGAAAGTTCTTTCAAATGAAGAAATCCCCAGCGAAAAAATGCCGATCATCACATTCGGTGACGATGCCGAAGGCGAGATTTACTTTTGTATCGTGACCAACAATGGACAAGGAATTTACACTCTGAAACAAGAGTAGTGATTCAACTTTATCTGGTACTCAACCCGAGTCCGAAATATCGGACTCGGGTTTCTTTTTTCGTCAGTCGAAATTCAGGACCGAGCAGAGTTGAACGATTTGACATTTCTGACGCTGTTACTGTCGTAGATTTTTTAATGTATCGCACCCACTAAAGAGACTCGATTCATGGAATGGATCTTTGCCCTGATCACTTTAACGATCATGGAAATCGTGCTGGGAATCGACAACATTGTCTTCATCAGCATTCTGTGTGGCAAACTTCCCAGAACGCAACGCGCCAAAGCCCGGACTTTCGGATTGGGTCTGGCGATGGGAACGCGAATACTCTTACTGCTTTCGCTCACCTGGGTGTTGGGGCTGAAGGAACCGGTCTTTCATCTGACCGACTTTGGAGTGCCTGCGAGTTGGGTTGAGACCGAAGAGCAAACATCGCTACGATTGAACCTAAGTTCTGACGAGAGTGAAGAGACCTCCACATCAACGGAACAAATCGTAGAGAAAGAAGAAGCCTCAACTGCCAGTGCAAGTCATCGCACAGAAGTCCCTGAACTGCACGATGTGAACGCGATTTCGGTTCGCGATCTCATTCTGTTTTTTGGTGGCCTATTTTTGATCGCGAACTCGGTTGTTGAAATCCATCATAAGTTGGATAACGTAGACGGCGAGCATGCCACGGGAGGGACCGGTAGTTTTTGGACCGTGATTGTTCAGATAGGCGTTCTGGACATCATCTTCTCACTTGATTCTGTCATTACTGCAATCGGGATGACGGATCAGATTTACATCATGATCATCGCAGTGGTTTTCGCAATCTTTACGATGATGGCCTTCGCAGGCGCGATTGAAAATTTCATCGAAAAATACCCGACAATCAAAATTCTCGCCCTCAGCTTTCTGATTCTCATCGGCGTATTACTTGTCGCAGAAGGAATCGGCAATCCGGTCAACAAAGGCTACATCTATTTTGCCATGGCGTTTTCGTTTGTTGTCGAAATCATCAACATGCAAATTCGAGGTGGTCGCGGAATCCCGACTGAACCAGACGATCTCCTTGAAGTAACTGAGATTTAATTTTCGTTTCTCGTTCCCAAGCTCCGCTTGGGAACGCATCGACTCGAAGTTCCGCTTCGCAAGAGAATTGATAATCGGTTGTTATTTCGCGATGCAGAGCTTCGAAATTCGAGTATGCCCAAGCAGAGCTTGGGCACAAGTAAGTGCTGGGACGAGTCCCAGCCTACTGGTTTTCTCCAGATGGTGGAAGTAAGCTCAGCCCGACTCGTTTGCGCTCGGTGTCTAAATTTTCGACCCAGACGTTGAGAGTATCTCCGACGTTGACATGATCGAACGGAGAAGAGACGAATGTTGCCGACATTTTGCTGATATGAACGAGTCCGTCACTTTTCAGACCGATATCGACAAACGCCCCGAAGTCGACAACATTCGTGACGACGCCGTGCAGGCGGATCCCTTCGCGAAGGTCTTCAAACTTCAATACACCTGATCGAAACATCGGACCAGAAACGTTTTCTCTCGGATCGCGACCTGGTCGTAAGAACGATTCCAAAAGTTGCTCCGCTGTGTACAAATCACAATCGATGTTCGAAGCAACTTCTTGCGGAGTCGCCTTTTCGATCGTGTTTCGAGCTTCTTGCGAGAGGTGGCCTGTTGCGAGCGTCACTTTGGGAATTTCAAACTGTTTTAACAGGGCGTCCGCCAAGGTATAACTTTCCGGATGAATCCAGGTTGAATCGAAGGAGTCTTCACCATCGGCAATTCGCAGAAACCCGGCGGCTTGAGTGAAGGCGACTTCGCCGATTCCGCTGACTTTCATTAATTGCGAACGAGAACGAAACGGGCCATGTTCCGTTCGCCACTTGACGATGTTCTTCGCACTATTTCGATTCAATCCAGAAACGTACTTCAACAGTTCAACGCTCGAACAGTTTAAGTCAACGCCGACATTGTTCACACAGGACTCAACGACTGAGTCCAACGAGCCTTGCAACTTCTTCTCTGAAAGATCGTGCTGATACATGCCCACGCCGATATGTTGCGGTTCAATTTTGACCAACTCACTCAGGGGATCTTGTAAACGCCGACCAATTGATATCGTGCCCCGTACAGTGGCATCCAGATCGGGAAACTCTGCGCTCCCCACAGGACTCGCGGAATAAATGCTGGCGCCGGATTCATTGACGATCACATACTGGCATGTCAATTTTTGATTCTCGATGACTCTTGCAACAAGTTCTTCAGTTTCACGCGAAGCTGTTCCATTTCCAATTGCGATGACATCAACATCATGGGTCTCAATCAGTAATGCGAGTTTCTCTTCTTGCTGCTGAGTATTTTCTTTTCCAATCACATAAATTAAGTCGTGAGCAAGAAGAGTTCCATCAGAGTCGAGAATGGCAATTTTGCAACCGGTACGAAAACCAGGATCGATGGCAAGGACCGTTTGACTTTTCAGAGGTGGCTGCATGAGCAAACTGCACAGATTTTTGCCGAAGACATCAATCGAATGTGACTGCGACTTTTCCGTTAAGTCGCGACGAATTTCTCGCTCAATCGTCGGATTCACCAAACGTTTGAGCGACTCCTCCAGACATTCCTTGAGGTACACAGCCGCCCGGTGATCTCCAAGGCGAAGAACAGCGCTCGCCCGGATCATTGCCTGTTCGTGGTCCCAGGTCAGTTTCACTCGAAGTGCTTTTCTTGATTCTCCACGATCAATCGCCAACACACGGTGCGGTGGCAGGCGAGAGACGTTGCTTTCGAACGCTGAGTAATCCGCAAACAACTGCGTGTCCGGAGAGTTTTTCACAAGCTTCGTAGTGATGCGACCAGTCTTCTGAGCGACCGCACGCAAGGCATCACGAACCAGAATCGACTCAGCGATTCTGGCCGCAAGAATATCCATCGTCCCATTCAAAACGGTTTCGAGATCGGTCAAGTCTGGATGCTTACCAATGCAGTTCGTCGCTACCGTTTGAAGATCAGCATCACCCACTCTGCCAGACCAAATAACGTCCGCCAACGGTCCCAGTCCTCGATTCAAGGCTTCGTCGGCCCGTGTTTTTCTTCGACTTTTGAACGGGGCGAAGAGTTCGTCGAGGCGTTTTTTCGAGTCCGCGGCTTCAAATTGTGACCTCAATTCCGGAGTCAGCTTCGATTGTTCTTCGATGGACTTAAGCATTCGCTTGAGCTGTGTCGCAATCTCTCGCAACTCGCTCACTCTCGATTCAATGGCTCGAATTTGAATTTCATCGAGGGCACCGGTTTGCTCTTTGCGATAGCGAGTCATGAACGGAACCGTGTTGCCTTCATCAAGTAGAGCAACGACTCGCGCGACTTGCTGCTCTTTCAAATTCAATTCTTGAGCGACTTTACTGTACATATTCTGCTTTGGGTCCATCTGGTGCTTTTGTGACTGTCCATGAATTCATCATTAATTTCGGCACCGCTAACGGGTTCCAGTGGTGGATTGTAGGGATTCTATCAGTTTTGAGTGATGTTAAAGGGCGGATTAGGACGATTACAACGATCAGACTGACAGTGCGCGATCAATGCCTGTCAGAAATTCGCTATCGATCTTCGTCAGGGGGGAACCGACGATGCGTGAGCATTGGGGTTTGATTTGTAAGAAAATTCGTCGTTTTGCAGCACCAACAGCAGCGTGCTTGCTGCTTTCGCCAATTGCTTCGGCGCAAGACGAGACCGTACCAACTGCCGAGGCAGAAGGGCGAATTCGAATCGTTGACCAAAACAGGGTTGAACAGAGTCAAGTGCAACCTGCTGCTCTGGTCGGAGCACCAGTTTCACAAGCCTCAGGCAATTCCCTGGAGGAGATCTTCTCGACCGGGTTGCAACCGCAGGCCCGCTCACCCTTTGTGAATCGTGCGAAACCGCAGTCGCTCGATATCCCAAACATGATCGGAGATTTTCTGGGATACACCGGCAGTGTGAATTTTACGACAACAACTCCGGTTTTGGGCTCAACGGAAACGATCAACGGAATCTTTGACCTACCTGGGTCAGGCCGTATTCCGAAAGTCGCAGAGAACAACAGCGCGATTCCGCGAGATCGTTTCTATTTTGCGTACAACCATTTCCATAATGCTTATTCTGCAAATAGCACGGTCAGTACGGATGCACTCGATGTGGACATGATGCCAATCGATCCCATTCTTCGCTCAAATACGTTGCATCAAAACCGCTTCACATTGGGAATCGAAAAAACACTTTTCTACGGAGATATGTCCGTAGAATTTCGACTCCCGCTTGTGACTCAAGTCGATCACGCAGCCCCAGGGCTGACTGATCCAACTACAACTGCATTTGAATATGGAACCGACGATCCGACCGGCAATTTGTCAATGATCCTTAAGAAGGTTCTCTTTGACTGGTATGGAGACCGAAGCTCCGGAGTGATTTCGTCTGGAGCCGGATTCACGTTTCCAACGGCAGAAGGCGCTTCTGTTCAGCTTGGCGACGCAACGTTTCATATCGATGACACTGGACTTCACTTCGCCCCGTTTTTCACCGTGGCAATTGAGTGCCAAGACGGATGGTTCATTCAGGGCTTCCTTGAATTTGATTATTCAACAGATCAAATGTCAGTTGTGGATCGCACAGCAGGCGGTGTCGGAAAAGTCGATATTCCTGATGTTGTGAATTTGGATGTTGGAGTCGGAAAGTGGTTGGCCAGATATCCTGATCGATATTGGTGGAAAGGATTGGCCGCAATCCTCGAGTACCATCACACTGGACAGAGACAAGATTTAGATCCAATTGCATTTAACTCGAACGGGGCACTCTCAACGAGTACTGTGATGATCAACGGAATTGACAGCCGTCGAGACATCTCGAATCTAACAACCGGTGTTCATGTTGTGATCAACGATCATATGAACGCCCGTGTCGGTGGCGTTCTTCCACTTCGGAATGCTCCAGATCGCCAGTTCGACGCGGAAGTCGTGTTTCAACTCGACATTGTCCGTTGATTACGATAACAATTGTCAGGTTCTGTGTTTGATTTTGCCTCCGCAACAAAATCTGCATAACACAAAGTTGACGTTAGAAATTACCCAGGTGGCCAATCGAGTGGGCGTTGCCCGAGCAGGTGGAAATGGAGGTGGTCAACAGTTTGACCACCATCCTTCCCTGTATTCGCAACAGTCCGAAATCCGTCGGACAACCCAAACTCACGGGCGAGTTTGTTGATAATGAGCAGCAGGTGCCCAAGAAGCTGCTGATCTTCTTGCTCAATTTCTGCGAGTGACCGAATTTCTTTCTTCGGTATCAACAGCAGATGCACTGGTGCTTGTGCGTTGCTGTCTTTGAAGGCCAGACAATGATCGTCTTCATAGACAATTTCTGCCGGGATCTCCTTGTCGATAATCTTCTTGAAGATTGTTTTTTCAGGCACGGGACAACTCCGGTTCGTTGGGAATGATCAAACACTTCTACGAGTGAAAGCGTAGTTGAAAGCAAGCCGATATTCGATCCAACGATTTCATCTCGACCGGACCAAGTCGATGAATCCCATTGTCTTTCATTTGATCAGTGCTGATGCGTACTTCACAGGTCATGTTTTGTTGATACTGTGCCTACTGACTTGTCAGCAACAAGGGCGGAGAAGAAGTCAGCTTAGCGCCTTGTGCGGATTTATTGGAGTGATTTTCATTGCACTGACCGCGGTGCCGACGAGTCCGGTTGTCTACGCTGTGTGGTTTTGCGCCGCGGTCGTTTGGATCATGGACCGACTGAGTAAGGACTCACGTCCGTTACAGCGAAAGTTTCGATTGAGCACAATTGCGTTGATCTTGGCTGGAACGGCGATTTCTGAACTCTCATGGAGGTTGCCACTTCGTTTTGACAAGATCGGATCACCCGCACTGATTATCTTCGGAGATTCCGTCACCGCTGGCATCGGTGAGAACGAGGCGGAAACATGGCCATCACTTCTTGAAGAAACAACCAGTTTGAAAGTACTCGACTATTCGAAAATGGGAGCGACGGTCGGTTCTGAACTGGACGATCTCACTGAGAAATCGCTTCCACCGGGACTCATCATCGTGGAATTAGGTGGGAATGATCTCCTCGGAACAACGACAGTAGACGAATTCAGAACGCAACTCGACCAGTTCCTTCAACAACTCACAGCAACCGGGCAACCGGTGGTTATGTTTGAACTACCAGTCCCGCCTTTCTTGATTCGCTTTGGCATTGCGCAGCGTCAAATCGCAATGAAGCACGATGTTCAACTGATCCCTAAACACATCTTTGCGCGCGTCCTTGCCGGAAACCAGTCGACCCTGGATTCGATCCACCTCTCACAACAAGGACACGAACTAATGGCAAAACTTGTTTGGGAACAGATTGAGCATGGGTTTGAGTAAAGCAAGCTAAAATCAATTCACCAAACGTCTCGATCAACAGTAATGTCGGTTAATTAAATCGTTTTGGAGCCAAAGCAATTTGTTGAACGCGCGAAGTGTTTTGATTTTTGTATCCCTGTCCAGATCTAGGCCTGTGATCGTCGCGATGAGAGCGTCTGAAACGAATCCCATCAGTGCGTTCATTTGCACAAGTGGAACATCAAGCGAAGCACTGCCAGCTTTGGGCGTGTGGATTTTCCCGACCATGTCGAGGTAACCCAGCATTTGTTCGTCGTACGGCTTGCTAACTAAAGTCACAAGATAACGTCCGAGATGCTGCTTGCGAAACTGAATCATTTCGTGATCGACTGTGAGCGATTCCAGCCCTTGAGGAACTTCACCGTCGTAGCCAGATTGCTTGCCGACAAAATGCCGTTTTGTGACATCATAGCCGAATAGCTTATCGTAGACAGCATCGACAAGACCTGGAACCAGCGGTGCCAGATGCTCGGCGGCACCATGAATCGCGGCAATGTCTCCTTCACCGAATCCCATGAATTCGGTCAGATAGCCAAAACGGTATGCAACATCGGTTTCCAGTCGAGATTCATCAATTGTCTGCATTTTAATTCTTTCTTTTTGAGCGATCACTTAAATCCGGACATTCACATCCAATTTATGTTAGTTTCTAGGGTCTGGATGTCAATGCGATTAAAGATTACATTGACTCAACATCGACAAACGATCACTCACCAGCCTTGAGAACACTGGATTTTCATGCTTTCGCAGACTGTTGAATACGCTCTAAGAGCAGTGATTTTCTTGGCGTCAGTTTCACCTGATGCACAAACAACAAGTGAGATTGGAAGGGCGACTCAAGTTCCGTTGGCATATCTTTCCAAGGTACTGCAAGGCCTGCGGCAAGAAGGAATTCTGAAGTCGCAGCGCGGTGTCGGTGGGGGGATTTCCCTCGTCCGAACACCACAAGAATTGACGATTCTGGATGTTGTGAACGCAGTGGAACCCTTGGGGAGAATCACGACTTGTCCCTTAGGCTTGGCGGCACATGGAGAGCATCTCTGTCCACTTCACAGGCGAATGGATGATGCGATTCAGGTGATGGAAGAAGCCTTTCATTCGACAACCCTGGCAGAAGTCCTCGCCGACCCAAATCCGAGTATTCCGCTGACAAATATCGGGGCGCCTCTTTGCGGTGTCCCGGCAACTTCCCAAAAGAAAAAAAAGTGATCGCGAATTCGTCTCCGTGGCTCGAAGTCACATGCGATCTTTTGTCGCATTCTCTATGATTAAGTGACTTGATTTTCAACTTGGTATCTGAGGATACAAATGAAGAAGTACATTGGTGCCGTTTGTTTGACATGGATTCTGTCGGTCCCTGCAATCGCACATGCCGAGACGCCTGAAGGAAAGCCGCTGACTTACGAAAAGGATGTTGCCCCGATCCTTCGGAAGTATTGTGCTGGCTGCCACAACGATGGTGATCGAGAAGGGGAATTCTCGTTGGAGTCGTACCAGTCAATGCTGAAAGGGACCGACAATGGTCCTGCTTTTCTTGCCAAAAATCCGGAGAGCAGTCGCCTCTTCCGTTTGATGACTGGCACAACCGATCCGAAAATGCCACCGGAAGATGAACCTGCCCCGTCCAAAGAAGAAATTGAATCGATTCGCCTGTGGATCGAGCAAGGAGCCAAAGGTCCAGAAGGAGCTGAGCCGGATCGCTTGGCGCTGCACGTTCCACAAATTCAATCAAAGACCGACCGCAGACCGATTACCGCGATTGCCTTGTCTCCCGATGGGAACGCGATGGCGAGTGCTCGCTATGGTGAAGTTGTCATCTCGCGAAAGATGTCTGGCAAGGACAAAGAAAAACAAGATTGGCAAACGACTGCGACATTAAAAGAGTTTCGCGGAAAGGTGACTTCAGTTCACTTTTGTCTCGACGGAAAAAATCTGATCACTTCGTCTGGCGTTGTCGGCCTGGGCGGCGTGGCAACTCTGTGGGAGATGGCATCTTTAAAGAAAGTGCGAGAATTTGCAGGGCATCGCGACATTATGTTCGATGCCGAAGCTTCACCTGATGGAAAACTCCTCGCGACGTGCAGCTACGATCAGTCGATCACCATCTGGGATTTAAATACCGGAAAGCGGTTGCGAGTTTTGGACGGACACAACGGTGCCGTTTATGACGTTGCCTTTAGCCCGGACAGTAAAACACTTCTGAGCGCCAGTGCCGATGCAACTTGTAAAGTCTGGCGCGTCAGCGATGGCATGCGGCTGGATACACTCGGGCAACCACTCAAGGAACAGTATTGTGTCAGTTTTTCACCAGATGGAAAACTAATCGCAGCAGGTGGAGCGGACAACCGAATCCGCATCTGGAAATACATCTCGAAAACTCGACCGCAGATCAACCCGATCCTCTATTCACGGTTTGCCCATGAAGGCCCAATTGTCAATCTCGCCTTCACAGGAGATGGTCAACACTTGGTTTCAATTGCGGAAGACAAAACGATGAAAGTTTGGGAAACGAAGTCGTACACCGAAACTCAACTGCTAGCAAATCAACGCGAAGTGGCGATGGCGCTCGCAGTTTCTCCATCAGGAAAACGCTTTGTGGTCGGTCGTCTCGATGGATCGCTGGAGTCTTTTGAAATCAAACCTCAGCAAGCTAAAACCGGGACGAATGCTGAATCAGTCGTTATTTCTCCAAAATCCGTGGAAGCCAAAGCTTCGACTGAATTCAGTGAGGAGGAACCGAATCAAACTCCAGACACAGCACAGTCCATTACAATCCCAGCAGTGGTGAAAGGGATCGCGTTTGCCGACGGGGACATCGTTGACGCAGACTGCTACAAGTTCTCAGCCAAGGCGGGAGAAGAATGGGTTTTCGAAATCAACGCGGCACGGTCGAAATCAAATCTTGATTCGTTAGTCGAAATCTTTACCAGCGATGGCAAACCAATTGAGCGTTTACTACTTCAGGCAGTCCGAGACAGTTACTTCACATTCCGAGGAAAGACCGCAGACCAGACGACTGATTTCCGCGTCTTTAATTGGAAGGAAATGGAACTCAACGAGTACCTCTACGCAAATGGAGAAGTCGTAAAACTTTGGTTGTACCCACGCGGTCCGGACTCAGGATTCAATGTTTATCCCGGCACCGGAAAACGCTGGGGATACTTCGACACAACATCACTCGCCCATGCTTTAGGTGAGCCGTGTTATATCGTGAATCCACACCCACCTGGTACAGAGTTGATTCCGAATGGGCTGCCAGTTTTCAAGTTGTATTACCAGAACGACGATGAGTCGCAACGAAAGCTGGGCAAGGATTCGAAACTGTTCTTTACAACACCTGCCGACGGAGATTACGTCGTCCGTGTTCGGGACGTCCGTGGAATGGACGGAAAGGACTTCACCTACATTCTGACTGCCCGAGCGCGCCGACAAGATTTCTCAGTGAATCTTCTCGACAAATCGTTGACGATCTCAGCGGGAGGTGCGAAGGAGATTCGCTTCACCGCTGACCGCCAAGATAATTTCGAGGGACCGATTGAAATCAATATCGCGGGACTACCCGCCGGGTACAAGGCCTCATCCCCTATTACCGTTGAATCGGGTCAAACGACAGCACGGGGGATTATTTCAGCAACTTCGGAAGCACAGCCGTTAGATAAAGAGGCACTCAAGAACGTCAAAATTACCGCTTCTGCTCGGACCGGAGAGGACTCCCAAAAACATACTGTCGTCGGTTTTGATGAATTCAAAATCGATGAGAAGCCGAAATTGCAAATTGCAATTGTCCCTGCAAAGAGTGGTGTGCAACCTCTGACACTCAACGCAGATGGACCTCTTGAGTTTATCATTCACCCTGGTGAAACGATTATGCTGCAAGTCGACGCAGAACGTCTCGATTTCAAAGGCGAAGTTCCGTTTGGAAAAGAAGAAGCAGGTCGCAATTTGCCTCATGGAATTTTCATCGACAACATCGGCCTGAACGGATTATTGCTATTGAACGAACAGACACAGCGAGAGTTTTTCATCACTGCGGCGAAATGGGTTCCCGAGCAATCACGTTTGTTCCACCTGACAACTCCTGCCTCAGGAGGTCATGCGACGCAATCTGTGCTTTTGCACGTACGGTCTCGACCACAAGCAAGCGAAACCGGGGCGGAATAAACCGTTTTTCTGATCGAAGTCGTTCGATTGTTTACGACTTCCGTCTAACACAAGAGAACACATTGACCCATTCCGTGACCAGGCGTAAAGTTCCTGGCACTCAATTCAACGTTGCCGTAACTACTGAGACTGTCAAAACATGACTTCGACACCTCCCGATGATTCCCCAGACGATAACACAAAAAAATCTCCTAAAGAAAAAAATGGTGGGGCGACCTTTTGGTATCTGCTGATCGGGGGAATCGTCATGATCCTCGCCTGGTCCTGGGTCATGGATCAAAATATCGCGACAGACATCTCGTTTGGTCAACTCATCAGCAAGTTGAAATCGGGAGAGCTAGACAAAGACAACGTTTTTGAACTGCGACTCGGGTATCAGTACGTCACTTTCCAGGATCATCCAAAGAAAAACAAAGATGACAAGGAAGGAACGTTATCAGATTTAGGCAAGACTCCGGCTAAAGAAACGAGGGCAACAGAGACCACTACGGAAGAGAAATCAAAAGAGACCGAAGAGAAAGTTGTCACAAAAAAATTCAGAGTTCCAGTTGGTGGAATCGCTGATGATGACAGGGCAGGATTGACAACCCTCTTGGAAGAAAAAGGAATTGACTACAACGGAGCGGCCCCGCAAACGGAGTGGGGGACAGTTTTCTCCATCATGCTGATGGCTGTCTTCGTGCTGATTTTCATTCTGTTTTTGCGGCGTATGGGTGGCCCAGGGCAGGCGATGTCTTTCGGTCGCAGTCGCGGGAAATTGATGGCGGAAGACGACATCAAAGTCACTTTCGACGATGTTGCTGGAATTGAAGAAGCAGTTGAAGAATTAAAAGAGGTTGTCGAATTCTTACGTACACCTGGAAAGTATCAGGCACTCGGGGGACGAATTCCGCGTGGAGTGCTACTGGTCGGGCCACCAGGAACTGGAAAGACATTGCTAGCCAAAGCTGTCGCAGGTGAAGCTGGAGTTCCGTTTTTCAGCTTGTCTGGATCTGATTTCGTCGAAATGTTCGTCGGCGTTGGTGCAGCCCGGGTACGTGATATGTTCCAGCAAGCCGCTCAGAAATCGCCCAGTATCATTTTCATCGACGAACTCGACGCGTTAGGAAAAACGCGGGGAAACGGAATGCCTGGTGGACATGATGAACGCGAGCAAACGCTCAATGCGTTGCTCGTTGAGATGGACGGTTTCTCTTCGGACCAAAGCGTCATTGTTATGGGAGCAACAAACCGACCGGAAACTCTCGACCCCGCGCTGATGCGACCGGGGCGCTTTGATCGACACGTCTTGGTTGATCGCCCTGACTACAAAGGTCGCGAGGAGATTCTGCGCGTACATGCCCAGAAGATCAAAATGGATGAAAATGTGGACCTCGGTCGCATTGCAAAATTGACGCCCGGATTCGCAGGCGCCGATCTTGCGAACCTTGCGAATGAAGCCGCTTTGCTCGCCGCCAGAGCGAACAAGAGCGCGGTCTCAATGCACGAATTCGAAGAAGGAATCGAACGCGTCGTGGCAGGCCTAGAGAGATCTTCACGATTGATCCACGAAGACGAAAAACAGCGCGTCGCTTACCATGAATCTGGTCATGCACTCGTTGCGATGAGTCTCCCGCAAACGGATCCTGTTCATAAAATTTCAATCATCCCACGCGGTTTTGGCGCACTTGGCTACATTTTGCAGCGTCCAGAGGATGATCGTTTTCTCGCTACTCAAACAGAATTAACGAATCGAATTTGCGTCGCTCTCGGCGGAATTGCCTCGGAAGAGTTAATCTTTGAAGAGACTTCCACCGGACCGCAAAACGATTTGGAAAGAGCGACCGAATACGCACGACGCATGGTTCTGGAATTCGGGATGAGCCCCAAAATGGGACGAGTCAACTACCGTGATTCAAAACGTTCTCCATTCCTGGGTGGTGGAGTTCAAGGGGGGCCTGATTATCTTCATAGTGAGCAAACACTCCGGGAAATCGACCTGGAGGTTCGGCGCATTATCGATGAATGCATGGCAACCGCTCGGGAGATTGTCAGTACGAAACAAAACGTGCTTGAGTACATGACGCAAGAACTTCTTAAAAAAGAAGTCATGAACTCGGACGAACTCAAGGAGATTATGGACCGTTTCAAAACTGGACCAGAACTCAAACCGGGAACGTCCGTGTCCAAACGCGCCGCGGAAGACACAACCGGCACCGACGACTCTTCTTCTCTCAAGCAGGGAACAGACGACTAAGGTTTCCTGTAATAATTGACCGAGTTGATTCGGTCTGTATGAGCCGCAGGGTGCTCGCCCCGGTTCTGAGCGTGAACCGAAATTCGATCCTGGGCTAGCGCCCAAACGGCTGAAATCGGGAATCTATTTCGGGACAGTTCCTGAGGAATCTTTTCCGTTTAAGATGGCTTTGAACTGCGATTGATTTCGAAATTCGCTTCGTATTCCGATGTCAATTTCTTTCGTTTTGAAGTCGTCGTTTTAGGCCGTGGTCTCAAGAGTTCGAATCGGTTAAACTCGTTCTTAGCGGGTACATTGTACGGTAAATCTCGCTGTTCTTTCACTCACCACACTTGAAGTCACCAAGCGAATTCATGCACACAAAATTGATCTGCTCCCAAACTGGCGAAGAATTCTCCGTTAACGAACTTCACAATTTAAGCACAGCAGGGAAGCCGCTGTTAGCACAATATGACCTCGATGCAATTCGCAGCCGATTCACACCTGCCGTGGTACGGTCTCGCCGTGAGCGCTCTATGTGGAAATTCCGGGAAGTGATGCCGGTGGACTCTATGGACGAGGTAGTTTCGTTAGGCGAGGGTTGCTGCCCGCTCATCAAGGCTCACTCTACTGGACCGTTTGAACGATTCACAAATCTGTTTATCAAGGACGAATCGTTCAACCCGACCGGAAGCTTCAAAGCACGAGGAATGTCGGCGGCAATCACTCGCGCGAAGGCTTTAGGCATCAAAGCGATTGCACTTCCATCGGCAGGAAACGCGGCAGGAGCCGCGACATACTACGCCGCACGCGCAGGCTTGGAATGTCATTTGTTTGTTCCGGAAGATACTCCGCCTGCGAATATCATTGAATCAAAGATCGGCGGTGCGCATGTTTACATGGTGAATGGATTGATCAGCGATTGCGGACGGCTTTGTCGACAAGCCTGCGATGTTCACGGCTGGTTTGATCTCTCCACGCTCAAAGAACCGTTCCGCATCGAAGGCAAAAAAACGATGGGCTATGAATTGGCATTCGACTTCGCGGATGTCGATGGCACCGACGAACTTCAACTCCCTGACGTTATTTTCTATCCGACCGGAGGCGGCACAGGACTGATCGGCATGTGGAAAGCATTCGCTGAAATGGAGCAACTCGGCTGGATCGGCAGCGGGCGACCACGTATGGTTTCCGTTCAGGCAGATGGCTGCGCTCCCATCGTCAAAGCATTTCAGGAAGGTGAAGACCACGCACCGATGTTTCCGAATGCGCATACGTGTGCTTCGGGACTTCGCGTGCCGATTGCCGTCGGTGATTTTCTGATGCTGGACGCGATTGCGAAAAGCAACGGAACCGCGATCAGTGTGAGCGATAAAGAACTGATGATCGGCACCGAAGAAATTTGCCGGCATCAAGGAATCGCAGCCTGTCCTGAAGGTGGAGCCGTCTGGAAAGCCGCCGAAAAATTGCTTGACGATGACTGGTTAAAAAGCGACGAACGCATCGTGCTGTTCAACACTGGAACCGGTCTGAAATACAATCATCTCTTCAGCCTCGACGGAATTCCTCGAATTGACCAACACGATGAGAACTGGATGGAGACGATTGAAGCATGATCGCACTCAAGTAGAATGATTGCAGCCTGATCAAAGTGGGTCACTCACACTTGCTGGCTAATGCGTTGACAGATGTCGGACTACCAAAAGCGAAGAGGCTGTCTCCCGGCAGGATTGTTTCTGTTCCTTTGGGGGCGATCACGTGCTCGCCAGAGGAACGGCGAATTCCGATGACCATGATTCCCTGCTCCCGCAGATCGGTGTCCGCGAGAGGTTTTCCAAGGTACTCGCTCTCGACAGGAATTTGAATCTCAGCGAGTTCGAGATCGCTGCCGCTTTCGTCAGTAATTTCCAGAAAGTCTTCGATACTGGGGCTAAGCATAAACCGAGCCATCTTCGTCGCACCGCTATGAAAGGGACTAATGACTCGCGTCGCCCCGGCTCGTTGGAGTTTTTGCACAGCACTCGTTTCACTCGCGCGAGCAACGATTTGAAGTGAACTGGAAA